>JAGMDK010000350.1 GCA_023128695.1 Phycisphaerae bacterium | reverse complement strand
CCGGTCAGGCAGAGGCCGCGGTTGTAGCCGGTGTCCGCCGGCGGAATAGCCGAATTAACCTCCCACTGCAACGACATGCCGCTGCCGGCGCTCATCCAGAGGAAGACGCAATCCGGGTCAGGGGAGTTGTCCGTCGACTCGATCGACACCCAGCCCGGCAGGCCCGAGAACGCGAGACAATACGGATCAAGCGGATCGACCCAGAAGTAGTACAACTGGAAGCCACCGCAGGCCCCGCCGAGCGCAATGTAGTTGGGCGAGAGCGGGCCATTCGTGCAGACCGGCGCGCCCCAGTAATCCGGCATCCCGGCGTTATCCGTCCAGAACTGGATCAAGAACTGCACCGGCGCGGGATCGGCACACTCATACCACCCGCCGTCGAAGTGGAGCAACAGACCCCACCAGTGGATGTCACAAATCTCGACATAATCGCCTAGCGACGGGAAATTCTCGTAGACGCGGTACCAGAAACCCGCGGGCGGGCCGCCGGCACCCATCCCGCTCGTCGCCGCCGACCAGGAGCCGCTGCAATCATCCGTCACCTGGCCAAAGATCGTTCCTCCTGGCGGCGGGAAGGGTGGCGGGCAGGACTGCGGGCAGATGAAGGCGAAGCAGACGTTGTCGGCATAGTAGGTGCCGCCCAAGTCGTCGCACTCGGCCTGGTTGTCAACGTCAACGCACTCGTTGCCGACGCAGCAGGCCTGGGGCAAAGCGCAATCCGGCGGACAAGTGCCGATGCACTCGCAGCCTTCATAGTACCCGAACTGACCACCAGTGCACTCCGGGACGGCGTTGTAGTACACGTTGTAGTAGCCGTTGCCGTAGGCGCAGCAGATGCCGTCGCCGTACGAATCATAGATCACGAAGTGATAGCACCCGGCGTCCGGCACGCAGCACTGCTCGGTGTAGAGCGTGAGCGCGTTCGCGTACGGACCGCCGGAGCACACGATGGCCATGGACGGATACTCGAGCACTTCCCAGGTGGTCTCACCGGGGTAGTTGTCCGTGTAGATCTCGATGTCGATCGCGGACTCGGGACACTGCCGCTTGCCGGACAGCGTGTCCTCCGCGGGAGCCTTGGGTCGGGTGGCGCTGTCAAGCCCGGCTTGGCCGACCATCGCTCTGACGGTGGACGGCGTGGCTTGGGCCGCGGCGCTATTCAGCAGCGCGTCCGAGGGGGGAAGATCCTGCATCCCCGTGCCGGCCAAGCTCGTGTTGGACTTGGCCTGGGTCGCGACTCCTTGAGTGCCGGCCCTTGGATCCGTGTTGTCCGCGGCCTGTAGGGCGGTCGCGCAGATCAACACGCCACCCAGAATACAAAATGCCTTCTTCCAATTCCTCATTTGTTTATCTCCTCATTTTACTGCTCGCGTCTCGCACGACGCGGGAAACCTATCCCAGCACTAGCGCTTGGCCGAACATGACCGCTGTCAACCCCGGAGGAGAGTGGGCAAGTGGCCGGCGGGGGCGCGCGAAGAATCCCCCAACACTGCCGGCACGTGTTTTCTCACTCGCGATCTGATCGATGTGGCCCTGCGTGCTTACGCTTGCCATACCACTCTCCCCTCCCGCATTTCCGTCGCAGGTCAAGGGGCCCCTCGTGCCCTAGCAGTCCGCTGAAACCATCGCGAATCGCAGGCAGTGAATAAACCACACCTCCATCGACCCTTGCCGACAAGAATGTAGGCGGCGGAAGAAGTGTATAACCCGCCAATCCCATTCAAATCACTACACCTATACTACTACACGTTATATAGGACTTTGGAGAAGAGTCAAGATTATCTTGTTCTCAAGCGGAGGAATTGCGGCCGTGTGCGCGCACGAGATTACATAAGTGCTCTGTCAACACCAAAGTGCGAGTTGCTCTGGGAGGGCGAGGCTCCTGCCGAGCCAAGGGCACCGCGGCTCAGCAGGAGCTTCGCCCTCCCGCAGGAGCTTCGCCCTCCCGCAGGAGCCTCGCCCTCCCCGCTCTGAGCAATCTGGCTGCGGCTCATTCGGCGGTGAAGATCTGCTCCGCTACGTCAACGCGCTCCGGCAGTGAATTGATTTCCGTCACCTCGCCGTCACCTCGCCGGGGGGTGTGCAAGGCCTGTCTTGCCGCGGACATGCCACACGGGTACACTGCCGGTAAAGAATGGCCGAAGCGAGAAACAGATGCAGATCGAACGATTAGTTCCCCTCGCCAAGCAACTACTCGCGGTCGCGATTGACGAGACGACCAGCGATCTGTGGTTGTGGGAGCACAGCGAGCGGGTGATGCGGCTCACGCGGATGATCGCGGCCGTGCCCGACGTCGGGGGACAGTCGGCCGATCTGACAGCGCTCGCGGCGGCTGCCCTTTTCCACGACGCCGGCTGGACGGTCGAGTTCCAGCAGGGGAAATGGAAGCGCTGGCAGCTCCTCGGCCGGCCGACCAACGACATTCAGCGGGAGCTCGGGGCCGCGCTGCTCCAGGAGGAAGCCGGGCCGCTGCTCCCGGGGCCGACCGCGCGTTTGGCGGGCGACGCCATTCGGCAGTGCAACAACCGGGACACACAGTTGTTGGAGGCCCACATTCTGGCCGAAGCCGAAGCGCTGGACGAGGTGGGCACCGTGTACCTGCTGCGCCAGTTCCGCCAATATCAAGCCGAGGGGCGTCCGCTTCAGCAACTCGTGGACAGTTGGCAGCGTCAAAAGGAGTATCGCTACTGGGAGCTGCGCCTCAATGACGGCTTCCGCTACGACGTGACCCGCGAACTGGCCCGCCGCCGGCTGGAGGCGGTGGAGGCGTTTATGACCGCTTTGCAGCGTGATCTGCACGGCGGCGACGTCCGGCAAATACTCTCGGACCTCGGCCAAGCGAGCGGCCCGGAATCCGCTTGACCGGGACAGGTCTTCCCATGGAAATGGACATCGCCCGGATTCTGATTCACTGCGATGATATCGAGGCCCGTGTCAAGAACATGGCCGCGGAAATCGGCAACCGCTACACCGGCGATGAGACCGGCCTAACGCTCGTTCCCATTCTTTCCGGCTCGATCATCTTTCTGGCCGATCTGATCCGTCAGTTGCCGCTAAAGATGAAAATAGCGCTGGTCCAGGTCTCGACCTATCCCGGTTCGGCCACGCTGCCGCAAACACCCAAGACCGTGCTGGAACTGAGCGGGGAAGTTTCCGGCCGCAATGTGCTCATTGTGGACGACATCCTTGACAGTGGGCGGACCCTCCGCCGCGTGCAAGGGATGCTCCGCGAGCGCGGGGCCAAGAGTATTCGCACGGCCGTGCTGCTACGCAAGCCCGCAAAGGCTCCGCCGGACGTTGTAGTTGACTTTGTCGGGTTTGACATAGATGATTTATTTGTGGTCGGCTATGGCCTGGACTACGACGATCACTATCGGAACTACCCGCACGTCGCCGTACTCCATGCGGACGTGATGCCATGACGAAGCCGGACCGGTTTGAAAGTGTCGTTGCCGACGCTACCCCCGGCGTCGAAGCGACTTCCGTCACCACCTCGAAGGCGGCGGCCAAGCTCGAACTCGACGGCGATGAAATTGTCCAGCTCTCGATCAAGCCCTCCCTGTGGTTCATACCGCTGGTCTCGTTCAAGTGGGTGCTGGCCATGGCCCTGGCCGGCGCCGTGCTGGCCGTCGCCCTGCGCGGCGGCTGGACGCGCGAGGGCTTCATCGCGTTCCAAGTCGTGGTCGGCGTCGCGGTGTTGCGGGTGGCCGTCGCCGCCTTGCAATGGGCCAGTCGTCTGTACGTGCTGACCAACCGCCGGGTCATGCGTTTCATGGGCGTGCTCAATGTTGATGTCGTCGAATGCCCCTTGGCCAAGATCAGCCGCGCCGACCTCAAAGTCGCGTGGTATCAACACCTCCTGCGTCTCGGTACGATCCACATGTCTCCCGCCGCTTCCAAAGCGACAGTGATCGTATGGGAACAGCTCGCGCATTCGGCGGAGATTCACGAACGCCTGTTACGGGCCATCCGCAAAGCGCAGTCGAAGGAATAGTGCTCTGGCAACGCTAAATGTGCAAGTTGGTCCGGGCGTGTGCCACTGCTCTTGAGCAGTGCCAGGGCCAATGTCGGCCCAAGAAGACACTGCTCAAGAGCAGTGGCACACACAACGCGATCCGAAAGCCAAGGCGTGACGATACACTATATCACCATGCACAATCACACGACGGTGTCAGAGCCCGAAGCGCAAGCGAGGGTTTACACATTGCCGTGTGGACGAGCCTGGAACCCTCGCTTGCGCTTCGGGCTCGGACGGAGCGCCCCTGAATCGCGCACGCTGATTTAGACACGACCTCCACCGTGGTTTCGAGATGACAGTTAAACACCAGAGTACTGCGAGCTGAGATACATGACGGAAGAACCCCAAACGCCGCCTCCAAGCAGCGTTGCTTACCAGCAACCGGGGCCAATTTCGGTCGGCGAGCGCATCGAAGTCGTCGACGTGCTGCGCGGCTTCGCGGTCTTCGGCATCCTCGCCGTCAACATGTTCTGGTTCAGCAACCCCTTCCAGCTTATCTTTACTCAGATGGACCCGTGGACGGGGATGCCTGACCAAGTGGCCCAATGGCTGATTCAGTTCTTCTGTGAAGGGAAGTTCTACTCGCTATTCTCCTTTCTATTTGGCTTCGGCATGGCGGTGCAGATGACGCGGGCCGAAGCCCGTGGAGACAGCTTCGTTCGGTTGTACGTCCGCCGCTTGTGTGTTCTGCTCGCGATCGGAGCCGGTCACGTGGTGTTCCTGTGGGCGGGCGATATCCTGATCTACTATGCGCTCGGCGGTTTTCTGCTATTGCTGTTTCGCAAGCGTAAACCCACCACGCTGCTGGCCTGGGCCATCCCTTGCCTGCTTGTTACCGTCCTGCTCATCACCGGTTTGACCGCGCTTGGCAAGTTGGCCGAAGCAGTCGCGCCGGCCGCCGGCGCTACTGCGACAATGCCGACCACGGCCATAGCCACGGCTGCAACCACCCCGCCCGACATCATCGAGATGTTTGAGACCTGGACCGCCAAGGTGTGCGAAACCTACTCCCACGGCAGTTTTGGCCAAATCCTGATTCAGCGTCTCGGCGATTATGCCTTTGCGTCCTTCTTCATGCTGATCTTCATGGGCCCGGCCATTCTGGGGATGTTCCTTTTTGGGCTGTACGCCGGGAAAAAGCGTCTTCTGCATGAGCCGGCGGCACACTTGGTTTTCATTCGCAGGCTCGCGTTGTGGAGTCTGGTATTGGGCGTCGTTGGCAATCTCACGGCCGTGCTGCTACGTGAGACCATCAGTTCGCTCGAAACCTCTTGGCTGGCTGTTCCACTCACTCTCGGCGCCGCTGTCGGGCAGCCGGCCCTGTGTTTCTTCTACGCGGCCGGGATTGTCCTGCTGGCCCAGAAGGCCGCGTGGCGTAGATACATGAAGCCGCTCGCCGCCGTCGGACGGATGGCGTTATCCAACTATTTGTTGCAGTCGCTTATCTGTACCATGATCTTCAATGCATACGGGCTGGGATTCTTCGGAAAGGTCGGCCCCGCGCTGGGCCTCGCATTGACGTGTATGATCTTCGCCATACAGATTCCGTTGAGCGTCTGGTGGCTGCGCCATTTCCGCTTCGGCCCCGCCGAATGGGCTTGGCGAACGCTTACATACGGTCAAAGACAACCCCTACGCAGCATATATCAGTAGTATTGCCACGTCCCCACGTTCCCACGTTCCCACGTTCCACGTTCCCACCCTGTTTAAGTACAGCGCTTCGAGCCGGTCTACCATCCGCCGCCAGTCGAACGTCTCCAGGCAGTGCTCGCGGCCGGCCTGGCCCAGCTTGCGGCGCAATTCGGCGTCAGCCGCCAACTCACATAGTGCGGCAGCAAACTCGGTGAGGTCGTTCAGAGGAATAAGCCGTCCCGTGAGGTTATCGAGCACGACTTCCGGGGTACCGTCGATGTCGAAGGCGACCGCCGGCACCTGCATCAACAAGGCCTGCACGACGGCCCGCGGCAAGCCCTCCCACTGCGAGGTATGCGCCAACAGGTCGAAGCCGGCCATCCACATCGGCACTTCATCGGGCGGCACTAATCCCGGGAGGAACGTTTTCTCACGCAGTCCGAGCCGACTCAATTCGTTTTCGTATTCCTGCCGCTGAGCCCCGTCGCCGAGCCAAACGAACCGCAGCCGCGGCTCGCGTTGCACGGCCTCCGCCATGATGGGTATGAGCTGTTCGTAGCCCTTTTTCCGGAAGATCCGGGCGACCGTTCCAACGACGATGTCATCCTCCGCGACGCCCATTTTGCGACGGGCCGCCACACGGGCTTCGGTCGTCGGCGTGAATTGTTCAACCTCCATGCCGGAGTGGACCGTGAGCAGCTTATCTCGCGTACACACCCCGGCCGCGACGGCCTGCTCTATCATCGCGTCAGCCACGGTGACAATGGCGTGCGAACGACGTGCCGCCAAGCGTTCCAATATGGCGTAGCCCTTGCGAATCAGCCACGTCTGGGTGCGGTTGAAGCTCATGCCGTGGATGGTGTGAATCACGAGCGGCACGCGCGCGTCTCGGGCGGCGAAGCGGCCAATGATCCCAGCTTTGCTGCTATGAGTGTGTACGACGTCAGGCTTGAGCCGCTGGAACTCCATGCGGAGGTAGCGGCGAGCACGGGTATCCATCCATGGGTTGACCGCGCGGATCAGCTCGCGCAGCTCGATAAACTCGTAGCCCCCCTGCCGCGCGCGCTGGACGAGGCTGCCTTCCGGCCCGCGGGTCGGCCCGCTGATCAGCGTGACCTGATGACCGCGTTGATGCAGGCCCTCGCAGGTAAGGATCGTGTTCTCCTGCGCGCCGCCGATGATCAGCCGCGTGATGACATGGCAAATGTGCATGAGGACATTATGTCACCGGCGAGTGACCACGTGAACCACTGAGGGACACACGCCATGACATTAGCGGTCAGCTTTCAGCGGTCAGCTTTCAGCCGGTGTGTGAACGCGAGCGGTATTCGGGCACCTTTGGTTCTCTGATCTGGAAGGCCATTCTCATTGGTACTTTACCCAACTCAAGACACACGGCTGGCGATTTTAGCTGAACGCTGATGGCTGACCGCTGAAAGCTGATCACGCCCGAGCCGCGGTTATCCGCGCAAGCGGCGTGCGAAGGCGAGGCAGCCGGCGATGAACAGCAAGAGCGGCCCGGGCTCGGGGATGCGCGCGTCGCAAATCGCGTGAATGTCATCTGGAGCCAGGGCGTTGTCGAAAAGCGCCGCTTCGTCGATGAGCCCGGAATAGTAATTGCTCCGCGGAAATGACACCAGATCGCCGCTGAGCCTGGTGTTGGCTCCAAAGACCAGCGGCTCGTAGTTACCGGCCCCGCCCGAAGTCGAACCCAGACCGCCGGCGTACGGATTCGAAGCGACCGGCACACCGTCCAGGTAGAGCTGCATGCCCTTGCTGCCGAACGTGAAGGCGGCGTTGTACCACGTGTCCAGGGCAAGCGGGCCTGACTTCAGGAAATAGCTGTTCGTGGTGCTCTGCAAGCGGACCTTCAGCCGGCCGTGGTCGGTCATGATGGTGAGATGACCGCCGCTGTCGTAACCGCGGGAATCCTTCGTGAACAAGCCGGCTTTTCTGATCGTGCCGGTGTCCTTGAACCAGAAGTTCACGGTCCCGTCATCCAGCAGCAAGCTGTCCGCATGGGGCACCTCGACGTAGCCTCTCTTGCCGTTGACCCAAAACCGGGCGGCCGTATCGTCGGAAAGAAAGCTCGGTTCACCCAAGCCGATGCCGCCGTGGTAGGTCCCGTGCTGGCCGCCGACCGAGTCGCAGGCGGTGGGTCCCGAGTCTTCGCTCAGCCGCCAGTAGGCGAGCGGGTTATAAGACATGACCGTGTCGATGTAGTCGGCTTCGACCGGCGGCGCCGCCAAGCCGGCGACCAGGCAGGTCCCCGCGATCATTATCACTGCCGAGATCGCTTGTTTCCGATTCATGAGCGTTTTCTCCGCATCTCCGGCCGCGGATGCACCGGGACCGACGTGGCCGACGGCCCGGCCCGGCCCGGCAACTTAAGTATTCAAAAGAAAACGCCCGGCTGTCGCTCAAAAAACTCGCGCGGGTTGAGGATTTCTTCTCCCCCGGCCGCATCTTTTCGGTTGGTCCAAAACGAATACGCCGGCGGGTGAAAATCGAGCCCCCACGTTCGGAGAACGTGGGCCACCCGTCCTTTTCTCAAGCGAAACGGGCCACGGGGGCAATCCCGTGGCCCGTTCGAGTTGGGAGGAGTCCGGGTTAAACACCTCTCCGCTGTCGGAAAGCAGCTAGACCGCCAAACGCTAGAAGCGCGATCGTCGCTGGCTCAGGAACGCACACGCTTCCAACCAAGAGGTTGTCAATCCAGACAGAATCTCCAGTGCCCAGATCGAGTTCTATTTCCAGCCACTCGCTGCTGGGCTGTGGATGGAACCACGTATATCCAGAGATGTGGCCTGGGTCGTAGACAACGACGGACTCCGTAATCTCTGAGAACGGATCGTCTGTGCCAGTCGCGACCGTTACGGAAGTACCCGGTGTTCCGCCCCAGTCAAAGTCAAAGAACAACCACTTGTCCCAGGGATCATAATGCACGTTCGGGATGTCGAGCTTGAAAGTGAAAATCCAGGAGTGCTCTGCTTCGAAGATTCCGAGTCGGCCCTCATTGATACTCAATCCCTCAAGACCGCTCCAAGTCGGGTCGCTGCCTGGGTCCCACCAGTTGCCACCTTCCTCGGTCACCGTGGGTGGAAGTACCCCGTCGTCAAAATTGTACCCCCAGTAGTGGGTCCTTCCGTCCGGCGGGTCAGGGTCAACCCAAGGCGGGACAGGCGGGACAACCTCCGCTAGGGCCGAGCCAACAACACATGTTGCAACCAGTACGGTAGTCACTGCTAACAGGTGCTTCGTCATTTTCGTATTCTCCTCATACAGTTTTCCGAATAAGGGGGTATCCGGTTGACGCA
>JAGMDK010000035.1 GCA_023128695.1 Phycisphaerae bacterium | reverse complement strand
CCGTACTGGCGGGCACGGAGGCCCGCTCCACCCACTATGTTGATGCTCACCCGGTTCGGCCCGCAACTTCTCCAGATAACGATGATTCTCTTCGACGCCGGCGTCGCGGCCGGCCGGGCCGTTGCGGTCCGTCGTCTCATAGCACAGCACCGCCCGCGGTCCGACGCCGGCGATCCCCTTTTCGAGATAATCGAGCGAGCAATCGATGCAGTTCGGCGAGGCGTGATGGTCGATGAGCGTCGTCGTGCCGCAGTGCAGGGCATCCAGCGCCCCGATCCGCCCCGACATCTCGATCGACGCCACGTCCAGGGCCCGGTCCAGTCGCCACCAGACGTATTTGAGGATCTCCACGAAGTTCCGCGGCGCCTGCGGCGGCGGAGGCATGCCGGCGGCCAACGCCGAGTACAGGTGGGCATGCCCGTTGACCAGCCCCGGCAGCACGACGGCCCCGCCGCAATCGACGATCTCGTCCGTGGTTTCACGTGAAATCTGTTGGTCGCGCTGGACAATACGTCCGCCGTCGATGCGCAGGTTGCCGGGCTCTACGCGAATGGGATCAATATCCACCAGCAGCGCATTTTCCAGAACAATCGCCATCAGTCACTCTCCTCGGCCAAGTCAGTTTGGCTACCAAGAGTGGGTACCCCTGCCCGTCAACTGCTCATTGAGGCGGGCAGGGACGCCCGCCCCACCTGTAATCGTAACACACACTCCAACCGATTCATGTAAACGGATAGTATAGTCGGATACAATCTGTGGCACTCGCTACCAGATTGACGCATTATCCACCACGGAGAAAATAGGTGAAGATCATCGACCGAATCGACGAGGAAGTGCTCGCAAAGACGGTGCAACGCTGTCGCGAGCGGAACATCATCATCCCCACCTTTGCTCAGCAGAAGGATCCGACGACTATCCCCCAGCCGATCAAGGACAGGCTCAAGAACGTCGGCCTGTGGGACATCGATCCGCTCAACCTCTTCCGCATTACCTGGAAAAACGAGCCGGTCGAACGCGGCGGCGGGTTCAACGACGGCAACTGGATGGAGTTCCCCCCGGCCCTGACCGGCGTCGAGGCCCGTATCATCGGCCTGGTCGGCAAGTACTTCCCCACCGGCTCGCACAAGGTCGGGGCCGGCTTCGGCTGCCTCGTCCCGCGGTTGGTCTCCGGCGGCTTCGACCCGACCACCCAAAAAGCCGTCTGGCCCAGCACCGGCAACTACTGCCGCGGCGGGGCGTTCGACTGCGCCCTGCTGGCCTGCACCGCGGTCGCGATCCTGCCAGAGGAGATGTCGACGGAGCGGTTCGAGTGGCTCAAGTCGATCGGGGCAGAGGTGATCGCCACGCCCGGCTGCGAATCGAACGTCAAGGAAGTCTACGACAAGTGCTGGGAAATCCGCCGCACGCGCCCGGACTGCGTGATCTTCAACCAGTTCGACGAGTTCGGCAACGCGATCTGGCACTACCACCTGACCGGCGGGATCATCGACGAGATCTACGGACGTATCGCCGGCCAGCGCGAGCGGCTCGCGGCCTACGTCTCCGCCACCGGCAGCGCCGGCACGATCGCCGCGGGCGATTACCTGCGCACGCGCTACCCGCTGCTCAAGGTCGTCGCGAGCGAGGCCCTGCAATGTCCAACCTTGTTCCAGTGCGGCTTCGGCGGGCACCGCATCGAGGGCATCGGCGACAAGCACGTGCCGTGGATTCACAACGTGCGTAACACCGACATGGTCTGCGCGATCGACGACGAGCAGTGCATGCAACTCCTGCGGCTGTTCAACGAAGACGCCGGGCACGTGTTCCTGCAACGGCAGGGCGTCGCGGCGGAAGTGGTTGAGAAGCTACCGCTACTAGGGATTTCGAGCATCGGCAACCTGGTGGCGGCGATCAAGGTGGCCAAATATTACGAGTTCGGCTCGCGGGACGTGGTGTTCACGCCGCTGACGGACTCTACGGAGTTGTACCAATCGCGCATCGTCGAGCAGCGCGAGCAGCATGGCACGTACGCCGAGGCCGACGCCGCCCGGCACTTCGCCCGCTACCTAGAGGGCATTGGCGTCGATTACTTGCGGGAGCTGAACTATCAAGACCGCAAGCTGCTGCACAATTTCAAGTATTTCACGTGGGTTGAACAACAGCAGCGCGAGGCGGAGGAACTGCGGCAATTGTGGGACCCCGATTTCTGGGAGGAGACCTTTACGCAGGTGGAAGAGTGGGATCGCTTGATTGGCGAGTTTAACCAGCGCGTTGGACTGACGTAGCTTCTCCCGTCATCCCGACCGAGCGACGCGCTCGCGTCGCGACCGAGGAATCTCGCGTTACTATCGTCAACTTGCATATGCAAGTGTGGTGTACAATGAAAAAGCTCCCAATTGACATCGGCGAAATCGCCAGCATGATGGAAATGGCGGATTTCGAGAGCAACGGGTACCTGGACACGCAGACCGGCAAGACCGTCCTGCTCCCGCCGGAGCTTGTCGATCTTGAGTTCCAGGACGACGACGAGCTCGATGATTTGCCCGAGTGGGAAAAGGAGCTGGTTCCGATCGCACGGGCAATCGAGGAGGGTAGCGAGCGTTACGTTCTGATCCCCGACTTTCCCTCGTACGAGGCCTACGAGCTGATGGCGGAGTTCGCGGAGTCGTTGACCGACCCGCAACTATGTGACCGCATGGCCATCGCGCTCGACGGCAAGGGAGCGTTTCGGCGCTTCCGCGGCGTCCTGGAACGCTATCCCGAAGAAGAAAAACGTTGGTACGCGTTCAAAGAGGCGGCCATGGTTGAACGCGTCCGCCAATGGCTGGAAGAACTCGGCCTCGAGCCGGTTGAGAAAAACGCGGAGTCGAAGAATAATAAATAAAATCCGTCGAGGGCGAGACGGCGTAGGCGAAACGCGGCGGAAGTAACCTCTCGCGCCCGGCCCGGCCCTTCGAGGCCGTAGGTGCTGCAACTCGACCCCGTAGTGTAACTGTTTTTGGGGTATTTGCTGGAACTCAAAAAAAGACAGGCTCACGATCTTTGGCTAGACAGCGCGCGGGCTAAAGCCCGCGGCTCTTCGTAGTTCTCGCGCCTCTCCATGGTCGCGAAACTGTTGAAACGCGGTATTAGTTCGGCTGTCCTACGATTCAGAGGAAGCCGCGGCGGCTTTCGGCGGCTTGAGCAAGAGCCCCAGTACCGCGGCCACCAAGCAGGCGATGCCGGCGATGAGGAAGGGCGTGTGCCAGACCTCGGCGCTGACAGCGGGGGCCGCCTCAACCGCTTGTGTCGCCGTGGCGGCAAGTTCCTGGGCGGCCTTCGTGGCCGCGTCCTTGAAGTAACCAGCTACGTACGGACCTGCGATCCCGGCGATGCCGTAGGCCAGGAAGACAAACGGATAGTTCGTGCCCACCCGTTTATTGCCAAAGAAGTCGGCCGTTGCTGCCGGGAATAGTGCAAAATTACCGCCGAAGTTGAAGCCGATGATGCAGGCCCCGATGATTAGACCAACGTAAGTGGTGCCCACGTAGAAGAACGAGAGCATGATAATGCCTTGAATCAGGCACATCAGAAACAAAGCGGTCTTTCGCCCGATTGTGTCGGAAACCGTGCCCCAGATAATGCGGCCTAAGCCATTCAGGATGGCGTACAGAGCCATCGCCGTCCCGGCCATCTTGCCCGCGGTATCGGCGTCTGGCGCCACTCCATGTTCCTGGAGGCTGTCGATTCCGAACAGTCTGATACAATAAATTACCATCAGACCCGCCAGGCCCGAACCGATGAACATGAGCAGCAAACCCCAGTATTGTGGGGTGCCCAGCATCTGAGCAGCGCGGAGGTCGGTGCCGCCGCTGGTGTGCGCCTCGGCGGTGCCCGCGGCGGGGGGATTCCAGCCGGCCGGTTTCCAGCCGGCGGGAGGATTAACCATCACGATACTACCGAGCAGCACCATTACAAGAAACACAATGCCATAGATAACGAAGACACTCTGCACGCCGGGCAGATCGAAAACGCTGGTCTTGTTGAGCAAGCCGCCGAACCAACTGCCGGCCAGCTTGACCCAGATCGTGGCTCCGAAGCCGAAGCCGGCGACGGCCAGACCTGTAATCATGCCTTTCTTGTCAGGGAACCACTTAACACAGACGGCAATGGGAACGACGTATGCCAAGCCGATGCCGGCACCGCCGATGAGCCCGATGCAGATGAACTGGGAGAGGAACGTCTTGCCCAGGAATCCGCCGAGGATATAGCCGAGCCCCAGAACAATGCCGCCGACAATCGCGACGATCCGTGGTCCTGAGGCAGCCTGCCAGCGGCCGGCAAAAAGCATAACAAACGCGAAGGCCGCCAGCCCCGCCGAGAAAATGGCTGCGGTTTCCTTGTTGGAGAACTCATAGCCGCCGCCGGTTAACTCCAACTTCTTCGTGAACACGCTCCAGGCATAGATGGCGCCCAAGGCCAATTGGATCAGGATCGCACCCACAACCACAAACCAGCGGTTGAACGGCGCCTGTACCGCCGTGCTTTTATTCGCCACTGCCGTCTCCTATCTACCCTTGAAGAAGAGCCGCGGGCTACAGGTTATGTCTACTTTCACCGGCTGGAAGCCGGTGCCACACACCTTCTCGTCGGAATGCAAATTGATGCACCCGCTACTTATTCTCGATCAGATGCTCCACCACGCTCGGATCGGCCAGAGTCGAGGTGTCGCCGATCTGATCCGGATTACCCTCGGCGATCTTCCGCAAAATCCGCCGCATGATCTTGCCGCTCCGCGTCTTCGGCAGGCCCGGGGCCCAGTGGATCACGTCCGGGGCGGCGATCGGGCCGATCTCCTTGCGAACGTGCTTGACCAGCGTTTTCTTCAACTCGTCCGTGTACTCCTGCCCGACCTTCAGCGTCACATAGGCGTAAATTCCCTGACCCTTGATCTCGTGCGGATAGCCGACCACCGCGGCCTCGGCGACCGCCGGGTACGAAACCAACGCGCTCTCGACCTCGGCCGTCCCCATGCGGTGCCCGGAGACGTTGATCACGTCGTCGATCCGGCCCGTGATCCAGTAATACCCGTCCTCATCGCGGCGGCTGCCGTCGCCGGTAAAGTAGTAGCCCGGCACGCGCGTGAAGTAGATTTCCTTGAAGCGCTCGTGCTGGCCGTAGAGCGTCCGCATGATGCCCGGCCACGGCTCGGCGATGAACAGCGGGCCGTCGGCGGGACCGGTCTTCTCCTTACCCTGGTCATCCAGGATTATGGGCTTGACGCCGAAGAACGGCAGCGTGGCCGAACCCGGCTTGGTGGGGATGGCGGCCGGCAGCGGGGTGATGAGGATGCCGCCCGTTTCGGTCTGCCACCAGGTATCGACGATCGGGCACTTCTCGTGACCGACGTACTTGTGATACCACATCCAGGCCTCGGGGTTGATCGGCTCGCCGACCGTGCCCAGCAGCCGCAGGCTCGAGAGGTCCTTGTTCTCGACGAACTTCTCGCCTTCGCGCATCAGGGCCCGGATCGCGGTCGGGGCCGTGTAGAACTGGTTGACCTGGTACTTATCAACGACGTCCCAGAACCGCCCGGCGTCCGGATAGGTCGGAATGCCCTCGAACATCAGCGTCGTGGCCCCGTTGCACAGCGGGCCGTAGACGATGTACGAGTGCCCGGTCACCCAGCCGATGTCGGCCGTGCACCAGAAGATGTCGCCGTCGTGATAGTCGAAGACATATCGGTGCGTGACGGCGGTGAAGACCATGTAGCCGCCGACGGTGTGCAGCACGCCCTTCGGCTTGCCGGTCGAGCCGGAGGTGTAGAGGATGAAGAGCGGGTCTTCCGCATCCATCCATTCGCACTCGCACTCGGGCGAGGCGTCGGCCATGACCTCGTGCCACCACACGTCGCGACCGGCTTCCATGGTAATAGGCACCTTGTCGCCGACCCGCTCGTAAACTACGCAGGTTTTGACGTTAACGCCCTGCTTTGCGGCCAGGGCCATGGCGGCGTCGGCGTTGGACTTGAGCGTGACGGCCTTGGCGCCACGCATTACGCCGTCGGTCGTGACCAGGAATTCGCAGGTCGAGTCGACAATGCGGTCGGCCAGCGAATCCGAGCTGAAACCGCCAAAGACGATCGAGTGGATCGCGCCGATGCGGGCACAGGCCAACATCGCGATCGCCAGCTCCTTGACCATCGGCATATAGATCGAGACGCGGTCGCCCTTCTTGACGCCGAACTTCTTGAGCACGTTGGCAAACTTGCAGACCTCGGCGTGCAGCTCTTTGTAGGTCAGCTTGGCCTCTTCGCCGGGCTCGTTACCCTCCCAGATGATGGCGGTCTGATCGCCGCGGGTCTCAAGGTGCCGATCGAGGCAGTTGTAGGTAATGTTGGTTTTAGCGCCGATGAACCACTTGATTGAGATGGCATCCTTGAAATCGTACTCCCGGACCGTGGTCCACTTTTCCTTCCAGTAGAACCCGTTCGCGATCTCGCCCCAAAAGCCCTCGGGGTCCTTGATGGACTGCTCGTACATCCGCTTGTACTCGTCCATCGATTTGATGTGAGCCTCTTTCACAAAATCGGCGGGCGGATTGAAAACATCCTGCGGCATCTTGTTGATCTCCTGTTGCCTACTCAGTGGTTAACCGGCCAAAAAACTATCCGCGTTCGCGGTTCACCCGCGCAGCCGCGCTATGGTCCCCGTACGAAAGATTGCCACCCGGCGACGTGCTCAATTCGTCGCCACACCGCATGGGGCAAACCTCGCCCCAACGGTAAAACCGCTCTTATAGCATTTTCCACAACCTTCCGCAAGGCCGCCGGCTGCCGCGACGGCAGATCCTACCCACGGGTTCCGCTGCGTTCCACCCGTGGCCATGCGCCTGCGTCCCTGCGGGGCGGGATGGCGGCACCCCGCCATTTTTGTCATGCGTCCTTCCGGGATTGTTTACAAGCAAAAAAACGTACAAATCCGCGGGCCACCTATCCGAGGTCAAGGGCGTTCCGAGGTTTGTTTTGCATTCGACGCGGTTGAAGGTTGCTCGGAAACGCGGGTCAGGTGCAACAAAGCCCGCTTGTTCCAACTGATGCCCGCCCCGGCGATGAGAAGCAGGA
Organism: Phycisphaerae bacterium; assembly: GCA_023128695.1. GTDB lineage: Bacteria > Planctomycetota > Phycisphaerae > UBA1845 > Fen-1342 > JAGMDK01. Next base: position 1,968 of record JAGMDK010000035.1, on the reverse strand, counting down.
AACTGCCCGTGACGACCAGGGTTGCTATCGGATACGATCCGCCGGCGAGGCCTCGCCCGCCGAGGAAGATGGCGTTGGCTATCACGATGACTATCGCCATGGTGCGATAGCGCGTCGCGTGCCATAGTTGCCCGGCCAGTAGCAGGATCACGATGAGGGTGACTGTGTTCAGGCGGGCCGGCCATTTCAAGGCGTCGTCAAAGTCGTAGTACCACGCCAACGCGAGCATGATCGCAATCGGCCAGAGCACCGCGGAAAGGTTCGGGCGCCGCACGCCCAGATGCAGAACGATGAGCAGGCTCCAGCACGCTACGAACCCGATGATGAGCAGCGCCGCCGGGGTTTTCCACCCCACCTCGCCGACGATGGCAGCCTGCAAGACCGCCAGCCCCAGTACGGCCTCGCCGCGGGAACGCCGAATGACCGCGATGACACACAGGTAGGCCACCAGTGTGAATAACGCGCTCAAGCCGACGACGCGCATCGGGATGGCAGCGGCGAGGGAAGCCTCATCGGCAGGCAGCCAGATGCTGATGCCGCGGTACACTGTGCCCGCCAGCGCCAGGGCGCCGAAATGGAACAAACCGGCGGACCGATGGCGCAACGCACCGAACCACCAGACGAGGCTTGAGAGCGCGAGCGTCGTGAAGAGCGGATCGTGGAGACCGACGGGTAGCAAGTGCGACGGCACCTCGGCCTCGAACGGCTGCGTCGCGAGACCAACGGCGATCAGCGGCACGCCGGCGACCACGGCCCGTAGTGACAGGCGGTTGTTCCCGCTGCGCGCGAGGTAGTCGAATGCGGCGACCGACAACGCCAGCAGCAGGGGGGCGGCATAGAACGGCCGGGCATGACCGACGAAGGCGTAATTCATGCCGTACAAGTGTGCGGCGGAGGCGGCCAGGACGATCAGGAGAAAGAGCGCTTCACGGAGAAAGTCTCGCGAGCCGAACGGTGTGGAGCTCCGAGATAGCGCTGGCAAGTGAGCCCGAACGCAGCCGATTATCAGGAGCGCTAGGCCGGCCAGCAGCCACCAGCAGAAATAGAGGAACAATTCGTTGGTGCCCGCGGCGTTGCTCACGTGCAACTGCGTTGGGGCAACGACCAAGAGGACGAGGCAGGCCCCCGCCAGAACGCGACCGGGGATGCTCATCCGCAGGCTAAGCGAGCGTGGCACGAGGAAGAGTTCGAGCAATGCGAACAGCAGGACGCCGAGGGCGAAAAGCAGGCCCAGGTGGGCCTGGCGAGCCGACAGCTCGACGGTGGCCGCCAGGGGGCCGGTCCAGAACAGGGCCGCCACGAGGAGCAGCGAATGCTCATCCTCCGGCGAGCGGCGTGAGCGGTATAGGAGGAGCAGGATGCCGGCTACCGCCCATTTGTAAGCCTGGAGAACGCCCAGGGTTAGGAGGATCAGTCCGATGTCGCCGGCGTAGGACCCGGGGCTGACCAGGTATAAGCGGGCGCCGACGGCCATGCAGGCGGCGCTCATCAGGTAGAGCGGGTTTCGTTTCAGCCACCACGCGAGCCCCCGCGCGCACCACGACCATAATCCGGAGTTCATACCACACCTCCGTTTCTGAACGGCCCGCCGAGCGCGGAATCTCCGCGGCTGCGGCGTAGCCCTCACTACCGCCGCCGGTTCGGCTTAACAGCAAGCCGAGCTCGTCGACGCTCACGAACTAGAGGGTTAGTCGAGCGCCTAACATGACAACATGGCGCCGGCGTCTTACCGGTGCTCCACAGGCTGGAAGCCTGTGCCACACAGTCTGTTAGGCAGTCTCAGAGGTTGGTGGGCGGATGGTCGGAGGGATGAATGAATGATAACGGGAATTATCGCTTAAGCACTCACGCCACACCTACCTATATAAACTCACCTATATAAAGTGTTACCGCGCTCTGGGCTAAGTCAAATACGATTTTCACGGTGATGCGGGCCTCTGTGCCCGCCACGGACGGGCAGGGACGCCC
>JAGMDK010000349.1 GCA_023128695.1 Phycisphaerae bacterium | reverse complement strand
CTCGCAGATTCTGTCACGGACCCCTTTGATTGGTGCATGACAGATTCGGCGGGGCTTTGATGCCGACGGTTTGGCGGGGTGCGTGGTGAATCAGCATTCCGCCTCGAAGAGACGCGAGCAATTTGCCACGGCTGGAGCGCAGCGTAACCCGTGGATACGGTCCACCGTCCCTTTCGTGGTGAGATGCCCCCCTGGCTTACTCCGGTCGCTTTTCAGACTGGGATTTCTGATAGGCTTTCCACCCCGGGCACCATTTCGTGTGCCATCTCCAGATTCTGGTGATGAGCGCCTTCGGCTTGCGCTCGGAGTAGGAACGGAGCGGGCATTTCTCACAGGCGTAGAGCTTCATATCAACGCTCGCCTCTTCGATCGTTGCCAGCGATGTGCCACTGCTCTTGAGCAGTGTTGTTACTGCCAACGGCAACCTGGGCACTGCTCAAGAGCAGTGGCACACCGACCGGCGCAATAGGCTAAAACCGCCGTCCGCGTAGTTTACCGCGAAACAGGGCTCCGGCCAATTGACGCATGTCCACGACGGCGTCGGTCTCGTCCACGATCTCCACGCCCAGCAGCGTCTCGATGGCGTCCTCGAGCGTGATGATTCCCGCCGTCCCGCCGTGCTCGTCGACCGCCAGGAACAGTTGCTCACGCCGCCGGATGAACTCGCTCAGCACGTCGCCGACCGAGGCGGTTTCCGGGACGGCGTGCAGCGGCTGGGCAATCTCCGCCAGCGAGCGTTCGAGTTCGCCGTTGCGATAGCTCTCATCGATGACGTGTCGGAGAACTACGCCGACGGGATCATCCGGGCCGGTGTCGTAGATCGGCATGCGGGCGAAACGCAACGGTCCGTGCTCCGCGACCGCCGCCCGCACGGTCATCTCCCGCGGGAGCATGAAGACCACTGTTCGCGGCGTCATGACGTCCTTGACGCGAACCCGCTTGAGCCGCAAGAGGTTTTTGATGATGCGGTATTCCTTTTCATGCAGGGCCCCCTCGGTCTGGCCCAGCTCGGCGATCAACGCGAACTCCTCGCGGGTGAGCCTCTGCTCAGCGCCGCCGCCGATGATGCGCGAAAGCGCTTGAAAAACCTGCACCAGCGGATAGGTTAGGATGATCATGCCCTGAACGGCGTAGGCCGTGAAAGCCGCCAGGCGGCCGGCGTACGCGACGCCGAGGGTCTTCGGGATGATCTCGGAGAAGACCAGGATCAGGATGGTGAGGATCGCACTGCCGATGGCGACGGCCTGTTGGTCCCAGATATCGAGCACCTGGGCCCCGACGCCGGCGGCCCCGATCGTGTGCGCGATGGTGTTGAGTGTCAGGATCGCCGCCAGGGGGCGTTCGATGTTCTCCTTCATCCCGTCGAGGATGCGGCCGCTGGCGCGGTTTTGCTTGCGCAAGGCGGCCACCTGTGATCGTGATATCGAGAGGATGCCCGATTCGGTCAGCGAACACAGAAAGGAAACGCCCAGGGCGAGTAAGAGGTAGAAGATCAACAAAGACATCGGTGTCATCGGCGTACTCCCTCGCCACGCTCTTGCCGGGAGGGCGAGGCTCCTGCCGGGAGGGCGAGACTCCTGCCGGGAGGGCGAGACTCCTGCCGGGAGGGCGAGGCTCCTGCCGAGCCGTGCCCAGGAGGATATCGAACGCACGGCTCGCCAGGAGGCTCGCCCTCCCGCTTGTTCGAACCGTTAGGTAAACCGCTACTCCTGCCGCAAGCCCAGTACTTGTCCCAGCCGGATCAGCGAGACGTACAGCGTCGGCAGCACCACCAGCGTCAGCAGCGTCGCGAAGGCCAGTCCGAAGATGACCGCGATCGCCATGCTGCTCCACCATTGGCTCGATTCGCTGCTGGTGTTCCAGGTCATCTCGTGAAAATTATAACTCACGCCCACGGCCATCGGGATCAGGCCGAGGATCGTCGTGGTGGCGGTCAGCAGCACCGGCCGCAGACGCGTGGCCCCGGCCTGCACGGCGGCGTCGATCAGGTCCAGGCCGCGGCGTTGCAGCAGACGTGTATAATCGAGCAGCACGATTGCGTTGTTGACCACCACGCCGGCCAGGCTGATCACCCCGACGCCGGTCATGATGATCCCGAACGGCATCTCGCAAATCAGCAGCCCCGCGAACACGCCGATCAGCGAGAGGATCACCGTGGACATGATGATGAAAGGCACGATCAGCGTGTTGAACTGGGCCACCAGGATCAGCACGATCAGGAACAGCGCGATCACGAACGCCTTGCTCAGAAACGCCTGGGCCTTGTCCTGCTCTTCCTTTTCGCCGGCGTAGCGAATCTCGTAACCCAACGGTAATTCAAGCTGCTCAAGACGCTTCTGGACATCGGCCAGCACATCGGTGGAGAGCCGTCCCTCGGCGTCGGCGGTGAGCGTCACCACGCGTTTCTGTTCGACGCGGTTGATCGTCCCGAAGCCGCCGGTGTATTCAAACTCGCCCAGCGAACTGAGCGGGACCGCCTGGCCCGAGGCACTTGGCACCCGCAGCCGGAACAGGTCGTCGATATTCTCACGTTGCGAGAGTGGCAGACGAATCGTAATGTCGTACTCGTCGTTAAATTGACGGTACGTGCCGACTTTCGTACCGAAGACGGCGGTCTTGAGGAAGTTGCCGATGATCGCGGTGTTGAGGCCGAGCAACATCGCCCGGCGGCGGTCGACGTGGAACGCCAACTCCGGCCGCGTGGCCTCCAGGTCGCTGCGCAGATTGACCAGCCCGGACACGTCGGCGATGAGCCGCTTGGCCTGCCCGCTGATCTCCTCCAGCTTCTTGAAATCCTCGCCCACCAGACGAATCGTGACGGCGGCCCCGGTCGGCGGGCCCTCCTCGTCCTTCTTGACCCGGATTTCGGCCCCGGCGATGCCCGTCCCCACGAGCGCCGCGGGATCGGTCAATTCCCGTCGAATGCCGGCCACCACCTCGGCCGAGGGACGTGGGCGCAGGTCATAGTCAGGGAACTTGAGGGTGATGGAAGACAGGTGTGGGCCGGCGCCGCCGCTGAACGGGCCCCCGCCGCCGCCGGAGCCCACGTTGGTGATGACGTGTTCGACGTCGTCGGCGTCGGCATAAGGCTGAATCCGCTGCTCGATCTCGCGGGTCAGCCGATCGGTTTCATATATGTTCGTGCCCTGTGGGAAGCGGATACTAATCCGGGCGCGATATGGATCGAAGTCGGGGAACAGCTCCACTCCGTGCCCCTTCTTGACGTACAACGTGCCGAGCCCGACTAGCAACAAAACCACGAGCGTCAGGGTCGTGAAGCGATGGTGCAGGGCGGTTTGCAAAAAACCTCGATAACCCCGGATGAACCAGCCCTCACGTTCATTGGGCCGGCCGGCACGGGGGCCGGCCGCTACATTCTTGTTGAACCGGCCGCGAACCAGCGCGGAACTGATGGTCGGGCTGATCACCATCGCCACGAACAGCGAGCTGATCAACGTGATGATCAGCGTGATCGGCAGGTACTTCATGAACCCGCCCATGATGCCGGGCCAGAAGATCAGCGGCGAAAAGGCCGCCACGGTGGTCGTGGTCGAGGTGATCACCGGCCAGGCGACCTCGGCGGTGCCGTCCTTGGCGGCCTGGATGCGCCGGCCGGTCAATTGATAGTGCCGATAGATGTTCTCGACGATCACGATCGCGTTATCGACCAGCATGCCCAAGGCCATGATCAGCGCGAACAGCACCACCATGTTCAGCGTGTAGCCCAGGGTCTGGAGGATGACCACGCTGAGCAACATGCTCATCGGGATCGCCAGCGCGACAATGATGCTGACCCGCCAGCCCAGGAATAGGAACAACACCGCGGCCACCAGGATCAACCCGGAGAGCATGTTGTTCTCCAGGTCGCTGACCATCATGTGGATGTCCTTCGACTGGTCGAGCGTGACATCGATCTTCACGCCCCGCGGCACCCGCTTTTGAGCCTCACGCAGCACGTGCTTGGCCGCCTCGGCGACGAAGACGATGTTCTCGCCGGTGCGTTTCTGCACGCTGAGCGTGATGCTTTCGACCCCGTCGAGCCGCGCGAAGCCCAGACGGTCCTTGAACGTGTCACGCACCTGGGCCACGTCGGTCAGGTAGATCGGCCGCCCGTCGCGCAGGGCGATGACGAGCTCGTTCACTTCTCCAGGTTCGATGAACTCGGCCGGCACGCGGACGTTGAACTTCGTCCCCGGCGTTTCCAGTCCGCCGGCCGAGATGTTCACGTTCTCCGCCGGGATCAGGCTCATCACCTCGGGGATCGTTATCCCGTAGGCGGCGAGCTTGTCCTGGTCGACTTCGACCCGGATTTCACGTTCGAGCGCGCCCGAGACGTTACAGTTGAGCACCCCGGGAATCGACTCGATCACCTCTTCCAGATCGTCGGCGATCACTTTCAGCCGAACCGGCGAGATCGGGCCCGAGATGGTGGCGATCAGGATCGGGAAATCCGCGAAACTGATTTCGGTGATGACCGGCTCCTCGATCTCCTGCGGCATTTCGCCGCGGGCCACGTCGACCTTGTCACGCACATATTGCAAGGCGTCGTCGGTGCTGACGTCCGGGAGGAACTCCAGCACAACAGTCGATACGCCCTCCGCGCTGGAGGAGGTCATCTCTTTGACGCCCTTGAGCCCGGCCAGCTCCTTCTCGAGCTTGATCGTGACCGCCGACTCGACGTCCTCGGGCGAGACGCCTTCGTACACCGTCGAGACCAGAATGTATGGAATTGGGATATCGGGACTACTTTCGCGCGGCAGGGTGACGTAGCTGTAGACGCCGAAGATGATGATCACGACGATCAGCACGCCGACGGTGGTGCGATTGCGGATGGCTGCGTCGGAGAGTATCACGGGGTTGGAGTGTCCAATGTAGCGGCCGGCCCCCGTGCCGGTCGTCCCAAGGATTCAAGGATTAAAGGGCGCGCCTTTAACGACATCGAGAGATCTGATTCATAATTAGTGCTGCTGACCATTAGAGCATTTCACATATTACTGTAGCGTCCGGCGCCCCTGCCGGGCGTCAGTGGCTACTCGTTGAGTTCCGCGACGATGGTCACGGGCTGGTCGGGGCCGACGTAACGGTGCCCGGCCACGATCAGGCGCTCGCCGGCTTCCAGGCCGGACAAGACCCGCACACTACGGCCCTTGATGAACCCCAGCTCGACCGTCCGGGACTCGGCCCGATCTTCCTCGTTGACCACGTAGACCACGCGACCATGTTCCAGCGGGATAACGCTGCCCAGCGGGATCATGATGACGTCGGTCAGCACGCGGCGGGTGAGGCGGACGCGGACGATCTGCCCGCTCCGCAGCCGATAATCATGATTGTCCACCGTGATTTCCAGCCGGGTAGTGCGGGCGCGGCTATCCGCCAGTTCGCTCATGTACGTGATTTCGCCGGTGAGTTCGGTCTCTTCCGGGGCATGAACGAAAATCTCGGCGGTCTGGCCGACCTTGAGGTAATACACGTCGCGCTCGGGGATGTCCACGACCACCTTGACCCGCTCGATGTCCACGATCTCAGCCACCTGTTGGCCGGGGACGGCGTACTCGCCGACCTCCATGGACAAGCGGTTGAGAATCCCGCTGATCGGCGCGGTGATTGTAGTGCGCTCAAGCTCGTGGGCGGCTTCATCCCGCAGGGCTTTGCTGATGTCACGCTGCGTCTTGGCGTCGTCCAACTCGGTTTGCGAGGTGGTGCCCCGCTCGAACAGGCCGAGCAGCCGCCGATACTCGCGCTCGTCGTACTCGAACTGCCGCTGGGAACGCTCGAAGCGGGCCTGCAACAAGTCCTTGTTCAGATAGGCGATCGGGTCGCCGGCGGAGATGGGCTGGCCTTCCTCCAACGTACTCTCTTTGGAGAAGACCTGCCCCCGCCACTTGACACGCTGCCCGCGCAGGGCCGACCGCTCGATCCGCCCGGAGACCTCCGCCGCCACTTTGACAACGCACTCCGGCTCGACCACTGCGGTCAGGTCGAACGTGTCCGCCAACTCTGGCAGGGGCTGGACGCGCAAGGTCTTAACGCTGACCGGCAGGATTTCGGGCGGCGGGCTCGACGGCTCGTGGGTCGGCATCAGGGCCACCACACACACCAGCACCAACGCCACGAGAATCAGGCCGGCGCAAACCGACCACCCGAGCCAACGTGAGCGGCGTCGCGGCGGGGCGGCTCTTGTCTCATCTGCGGCGTTCATGGAGCGCGTGTTTCTTGCGAGGTAATCTTGGCGCACAAAACCTCATTTACTCAGATTGAGCCGCAATTTGCAAGCCGCTGCTCTCAATCGCTGGTGCGCACGGGTGAAAATGGCAGTAAACCGCTCCCAGTGCCAGATAGCCGGACATATGGCAGACACGCTGGGCGAGTTCCCACGAATAGAGGATGGCGTTTGCATCATTGAGCACCACCTTTACAACCCCTGGGATTTAGGAACGATGCGCAAGATTGGGCTTG
>JAGMDK010000348.1 GCA_023128695.1 Phycisphaerae bacterium | reverse complement strand
TCGGCCGAAGCCGACTTTTGCGGCGAGCTGTTAGGCATTTGCTGTTGCTCTTCGCCACATCGCGAAACACAAGTGTGCTCAAGGACACGATGCCGGAGCAGGAAACCATTACACTGACGAGCACACCCAACGCCGGCGCGCCGCCGGTCGCGTTCACGATTCCGCGGCAGCTTGGTTCGGTGCGGCTGGTGCGCGAGATCGGCCGCGGGGGGATGGGGGTCGTCTGGCTCGGGCAGGACGACCTGCTCAGCCGGGACGTCGCCGTCAAGTTGCTGCTGAACGCAGTCGCCGGGAAAGAGGACCCGGGCTTCGTCCGCTTCATCGAGGGGGCCCGCGCCGCGGCGGCGGTGCGGCACCCCGGGCTGACGACAATTCACCTCGCGGAAATGGTCGCGAACGTCCCCTACCTCGTAATGGAGTACATCGACGGCCCGTCGCTCGCACGGATTCTCAAGAGCCGCGGGCGGCTCGGCCTGACGCCCGCGCTGGCCGTGCTCGAGATGGTCACGGATGCGCTCGGAGCTTTGCACGAGCAGGGTATCATCCACCAGGATATCAAGCCGGCAAACGTACTGCTCGACCTCGACGGACAAGCGTACCTGACTGATTTTGGATTGACGCACGCCCGCTCAGCGCTCCAGAGCACAGACTTCGCGGCTTGTGTAGCGGGCACTCCGCCTTACATGGCGCCGGAAGTCTTTGAGGGACACATTACCGTCCGCGCCGACGTATACGCCCTCGGTATCATGGCCTTCGAGCTGTTGTGCGGCGAGTTGCCCTACGCCAGCACGCCGGCGGAATTGCACACCCAGCACCGCGGTACTCCCTTGCCTGTCGAACGGCTCGAGCAGTACAGTCTTGACGCCGACCTGATCAGTGTGCTGGAACGCGCGACGCACAAGGACGCCATGTTCAGGCACAAAACCGCGCGGCATTTCCTGCGGGCGCTTCATGAAGCGTGCCCGAAGATGCCCGGCCCCGCGGTCGGCGCCCGCAAGCTGGCGGACCTCGTTACGCAATGCCGCCATGACACGGCTACCGAAACACCCCGTCCAGACGGCGAGGCGACGCCAACCTCATATTACAAGACCATCGCCGCACGCGCGGCCGCGAAACGGGGCGACAAAACGCCCTCCTCGACCACAAACGCCGTCGAGGACGGTTCACCGCCGCGGGAGGCGCGCGAGAACAGGGCCACCTTGGCGTTTGACATACCCTGCGTGCGTTGCCAATACAACCTCCGCGGACTGGCGGCCAAGGGTAAGTGTCCGGAATGTGGGGAGCCCATCGCCAACAGCCTGCGTCCCGAGCGATTGCTGTTTGCCGATCGCCGTTGGCTCGGCCGAGTCCTGCGCGGGCAGACGATCATTCTGGTGAGCGTGGGCGCGTTTATCCTGGGTTTGGCAGCCTACATTTTGATCAGCGGCCTGGTGCCGTGGCGGACTGGAGAAGAAGGGCTACCCGCCGCTTTCATAGTCTGGGAATGCTTTGGCCTGTTAGCCGCCTTGCTGCTAACGGTCGGCGCTTGGCTTTCAGTCGGGGCTAAACACGCGGGACATCTGTCACCAGGGCAACGCATCGGAAGCATACTGGCTCGTGCGGCCACCATCTTGTTTTTTCTCGTTGTGTGCCTGCACGAAACCCGCTATCTGGCGCACGAGGTGAAGGAAGAACTACCCGCGTTTAACGCAATCTGTCTGGCCATCAAGCCCTTTTGGCTCGTGCTGATGTTGGCCGCCCCGATCGGCGTTTTCATTTTCCTTCAAGGAGTGGCCCGCCGGGTGCCGAACGTGCGCGTGGCCCGAGACATGAGAATCGCAGCCGTGCTGTTTGGCCTCTGGGCGCTGGTCCTGCTCACCTTCCCGCTGGGAGTCGGGGACATCCTGCCGACAGTCTGGGTTACGATTGCCTACCTGGTTTCCTTCCCCCTTTACTTCATCGGCCTGGCTTGGGTAACTTGGCGCGCGCGGCGAATGCTCCAGGATGTCATGCGGGTCCTGGTACCGAAAGGGACCGCGTTAGTAGAAAACCGTCCTGATTCCGGTACGCCTCGGTCGTGACTGTCACGCCCCCCTCGTCACCGGCGTCAATCTCCATTATTCGTAAGCATTCAGCGGTCAGCAA
>JAGMDK010000347.1 GCA_023128695.1 Phycisphaerae bacterium | reverse complement strand
AACCGCTGTCGCCGCAAAGACTTATGCCCCTATACCCTCAGGAAGTCGCGTCAAGAGTCATGATAGCCGTGTCCGATGCAGTGCGGCCGATGGGCTGAGAGAGATTGGGCTGAAGGCCAAGGATGCGGTGCCCGCCCTGATCGAGGCTCTGAAAGATGAGCAATACAAAGTGCGTGCAAGAGCTGCGAGGGCCCTTGGCCAGATGGGCGCACAGGCCGTGGACGCGCTCGTCGGCGCATTGAAAGACGAGCACAAGAAAGTCCGCAAGAATGCTGCTTCAGCTCTCGGGGAAATCGGGCCCCAGGCGAAACAAGCTGTGCCGGCGCTCATTGAAGTACTGGGGGACGAGGCTCTGGGCGGTTCCGCTGCCTGGGCTCTAGGCAACATCGGGCGTGAAATCAAGGAGGTCGTTCCGGCACTCATCGAGGCTTTGGAAAGTGAGGACAAGGGTATCCGCTGGGATGCCACCAGGGCCATCCGCCAAATCGGGCCCAAAGCGGAACGTGCGGTGCCGATACTGATCGAATGTCTCAGGAAGGGGGATGCCCTCGCTGCCAGCGCTCTTGCGGAAATGGGGACGGCGGCTACACAGGCCGTGCCCGCACTCTTTGAGACCTTGGTGGAGTTTCCGGACATGGGGGGCTCATCTTCCATCGCCCTTGGGAGAATCGGCCGTCAGGCCAAGGAAGTCATACCGGCTCTTATCGAAGCATCGACGGCTGAATACCCGCAAGTCCGTTATTACGCCGTCGAAGCTTTGGGGATGATCGGAGCCGAGGCCGTGGATGCGCTCATTGCGGCGTTGGCGGATGGGGACACCAGGGTCCGCGCGCATGCCATCGAAGCCCTGGGAGAAGTTGGGCCAGCGGCGGCTAAAGCCAAGCCTCGTCTCGTTGAAGCGTTGAAAGACGAGAAGGAGACTATCCGGAGCCACGCTACCCTTGCTATCGGCAGGATCGATACAGATGTCCCCGCTCTCATTCGGGCGCTGGACGCCAAGGACTGGTACGTTCGCTGGTCTGCCGCCGAAGTCCTGGGCAAGATAGGGTCGCAGGCCAGCCAAGCTGTACCCGCGATCCGGCAATTGCTGAATGACGAGGGCCCGCTAGTTGGTCACGCCGCAGCCGAAGCACTCGCAAAAATCGAGGCCGACGAGCAGTCACACCCGCCGCTATGAAATCAGAGCCCGAAGCGCAAGCGAGGGTATCGCGGGAACAATGTTGGCCTTTGGGAATCCCTCGCTTGCGCTTCGGGCTCTGATTACGTGTCACACGGCAACCACGCTGCTATAGCCAAGTAGGTCGGGTCATCGACCCGACATTCTCTCACCCGGTTCGTCGGGTCGATGACCCGACCTACGGCTACGGCTTGGGCATGGCACACATGCCGTTAGCTCGGCTATCCCGATTATCTCCGCGAGCGACGCCACAGGGGGAGTAGACCGCCACCCAGGATGGCCAGCAGGGCTGAGGCGGGCTCGGGTACGATCGCGGCCTGGACGAGCGAGCTTTGATTATCCCACGTCGTGCCGAGGTCGAACCAACTGCCGGTCTCGAGCATCATGATCGACCCGGCGTACGGCTCGGGAGCGTAGGCCGCGAAGTCCATATCGAACGCGCCGCCGCTCGGGCCTTCGAAGATGCCGTCGCCGACCTCGTTGAAGTACACGTTGTCGAGCAGGCCGTTGAAGAAGCCGAAGACGCCGTTGCGTACCCATACGCCCGCGATGTCACCGGCGATGGTGTCGCCGTCCGCGTCGGTGATGATGAACTGGCCGGCGGCCTCGGCGGTATCGGGCGTGATGTTGTAGAGCGTCATGGTCATGGAGTAGTCGGCCGCGCCGCCGGTGAAGTCGTGGTCGAAATCGGCCGTCCCGCAGCCGGGGACGACGCGGGAAACGTCGCCGTCGGTATCGGGCGCGGCGTCGGCGGTGAAGATGCTGACACCGTCGAAAGACCCATCCAGCTCGGTGAAACCGAAGGTGAGGATCGGGGCGGCCGTGGCCGGCGCAATGGCGCCTAGCATCAAGCCGACGATTCCCAACATTCCTGTTATTAGTCTAGTGGTTTTAGTCACTTGTGCCCTATCCTCCTCTTCCCAGCCGCGCGCATGAGGTTCGGCCCTTTGGGGAGTGCCCTTGATTTACGGAACGCCTTGCCCGGAACGACTCCGGATGTTGTATGGAATGCTAGACACGCAAAGTAGCGCATTTCCAGTCAAGTTTCGTTTCGTGTCTATGTTCGGCCAAGGCCCGAGAAATTATGCACCGCGAAGGGTTGGATTACATGCAATCCGCCGCGGTCAGACGAAATGATGTCGAAGATATTACGAACGCCACGTACGTCCGCATCGATACGTGGATATCGAGGATGTACTAAGACTGAGCGAGATTGGTGCGTCCGGGTACCCTACGCGGTTATCCAGTTCATATGATCATGGCCGCGCTGCGATTGGCCAGGCCACAACTGCGCTTGGGCATGCCACACTTGCGCCGCAGGCCGTCAGGATCCAAGGAAAAGACGCTGTGTGCCATGCCCAAGCGCAGCGCGGGCATGTTAATATGTGGACCATGAGCCGAGAGCCGACGCGAGAACGAGCCAAGTATGAAACGTGCAAGCGCTACAGCGAGCCCGGACACGCCCATGCGCTGACTTTTTCATGTTTCAAACGCCAGCCGCTGCTCAGTCGCGATCGATCCCGAACCTGGTTTCTCGAAGCGCTCGACGTGGCCAGGACCAAGCATGCGTTCGACCTGTGGGCGTACGTGATCATGCCAGAGCATGTACACCTGCTGATTTGGCCACGCAACGAGGTATATTCAATCAGTGACATCCTCAGCGACATGAAGCTGCCGGTCACGCGGCGAGCAGTCAAGTATCTGCGCGAGCACGCGCCGGCATACCTGACACGCCTGCGCGACGAGCAACCCAACGGCAAGGTCGTCCATCGCTTCTGGCAGCGCGGCGGAGGGTTCGACCGAAACCTCGTGCAGCCAGCGGCGATTCATAGGCACATTGAGTACATACACGCTAACCCGGTGCGACGTGGACTGGTCGAGCATCCGGAGGATTGGCCGTGGTCGAGCGCGCGGTACTTCGCCGGCCGTGGCGACGTGCCGCTCGTACCGGATGTGGAGAGCATTCCGGGTTATTGCTGAATCATCTGACAGAACATGCCCGCGCTACGCTTGGGCATGCCACACAGCCGGTTGTCACAGTGCTATTGCGGTGGTCATTCTTGACTCTCGTCTCGGTCAGGGTAGTGTAAACGTGATTCGCAACGTGCGACTGGTAGCACCGGGATACAGTTTGGATCAGGTTCAGTAGGGAACGATAGTCATGAAGCAACCCAAGCGGTGGCCGATCTGGAAAATCGCCGTAGCCACGGTGGCGTGCGCGCTCGGGTCCGCCGTGCTGTTTTGGTTGTCGGCCCTCGCGGACACCACTGGAGGTGAGCCGACCACGAGCCCCGCCACACGGACGCAGGCGATGACGCTCACGACTTTCCTCATGATGTTGGCCGTGGCGGCGGCGATCCTGAGCGGCCTCAGCGTGCTCTGGTTGGCTGTTCGTGTCCGGGAAGCGCGGAGGCCCGCCTGGGAGAGGGGCAAAAAAAGACGGCGATAAGCCGGATGAAAAAACGGAGAGGTACGATTATCGAAGTCGCAGCTTAACAATAATGTAAATCGCCAGGCCCGAGCGTGTGTCAACGAAGAGCCGCGGGCTTCAGCCCGCGCGGCCTTATGATCACCGAACGAGTATAATAGGCTGCCCTCTTTGAAGTTCAACTCTCTGCGATCTCTGCGTGCTCTGCGGTGAGCTAACCGGGTTAGCTAACGCGGCTGAGAGGCAGTCGGCGAGAGCGAGAAGGCGAACAAGGGTTTCTCGCCGCCCCGCATTTCGAGCGTCAGGACGCCCCGCGGGCCGGCGGCGTTGGGTACGCCGTCCGTGTAGACCACGCGCTGCACGATCTGACCGAGGGACACCACCCGCCGCAACACCTGAATCGGATCGACAAACGGCAAAGGAACGCGGCGAACACGGGTGAGACCTCCGCCGTGCTCGACGTAAAGCTCGATATACCGCGCGTCGCGGCGGGCGGCCAGGCCCAGTCGCATCTCCTGCACCGGCTGCGACGTGGTGAAGCGGCGGCGGTTACAGCCGATGATCTCGTCGCCGGGCTGGAGGATGCCGTAGGCCGGCCGGCCGGGGGTCACGGACTGGACCCGGAGTCGTTTGCGCTCGCCGTCCGCGGTGACCTGGATGCCGAGTTGCGGGTTGCGTCCGCCGGGCTGGTAGGCCCGCCACCAATCCGGTTTGAGGACCTGGGGAGCAGTCAGTTCGAGGTGGCGGAGCCACAGCAATCCCAGATCGGCGATCGGGCCGGTCTGGGCTACAAATAGGTTGTCGGGCTGCCTGACCGGCGAGCGCAGGGTCAGCTCGGAGACGGTCGATAGCCGCGGGGCATGTTGGTGACGGGCCGCGAGGATCTGCCGCAGCCAGTCGGAGTGCGACGCGATGATCAAGACGTCGCCGTCCAGGGCCCAGGAGAGGTGCAACTCCCCGAGCGGCGTTTCTTCCGGGGCGGTGTTGAGCAGCGTGCTTAAATCGAGTTGCTCGGCCTCCGTTCCGTCCAGAATGATCGTATCCAGCCGCAACGGCCGGCGGGGAGGCGTGGCCTTGAGCGAAAGCAGCTTGTACAACGCCAGCGTGGAGTGAAAGAGAGTCCGCCACTCACGCTCGGCAGCTTCGGCATTCTGGGTCGCGAGCAACAGGGCCAGGGCCGGGACCGGCGGGGCGGGGCGACGACGATTCTCAGGACTGACCACACCGACGGCTACGCAAACGGCGGGATCCAGCGCGCCGCTCAAACGCTCGATGGCCTTGGCCGGGGCCTGCTGAACGGCAATACGCAGGAGGTCGTATTCCGGCAGTGTCTGGGCGGCAGCGGTCAAAGACGGATAGTTCACGCGGCCGGCCCACGCCAGCAGGGTGCGCTCCGGCAGGCCCGCCACCAACTTGGACAATGTTCCATTGTGGGCCGGAATCGAGGCGGGAGCGTCGCCGACCGCGCTGAAGTGCAGCAGGCGGCCTTTCCGGTGCAGGGCCAGCAACACATTCTTGGACCCCCGTAGCGGACCGGGCAGTTCCGGGGGGGCGGGCCTTGTCGCGGCGGGCGCGGTCGTCGCGGGTGAACGGGAGAGCCGCGCGAAGAACACGCCGTCAGGATCTTTCGGCACCCGGGCGAGCAGACTCTGATAGAGCCGGTTCTCCGCGAGCGTGTCCTCCGAGCCGCTTTCGAGCACTCCCAGTACCTTTGAAAACATGCCGCCCGTGGTGTTGTCGCCGAACACCATGAGCCGGTCGTCGATAGCCAGGCCGACGCGATACGGGAGGCGGTAGACCGAGGTTCGCGTGGAGGTGGGCAGCGGCTGGACCGGCCAGCCGCGAATCAGCTCGCGCGGCCGGTCGGCGGGACGGCAGAGCACCACGGCATCCTGCGAACGCAGTAATCCTTCACCCACAAACGCGATCCGTTGCGAAAAGAGCTTGCGGATGGCCTCGGCCGGCGTCATGTTCACCGTCCGCTCCACACGCCGACTCCACTCGCTGGTATCCTCCTCCCGGGCCTTCTGCCCGGCGATTTCGGCCAGGGTGCTCCAGATCTCCGGCTCGATCAGGGGGATCAGCAGGTCGTGCGCCTCGCGCAGCTCGATGAACAGCCCGACGTCGCCCGGCACGTGGGCCGCAAGAGACTCATCCGCCGGTGCGACTTGCGGTACACCCGCAAACAACACGAGCGCCACCAGGACCGTTCTTGCGGGGCACCGCGCGGGCTGAAGCCTGCGGCTCTTCTTCTCGCTGACGCGGCACTTCTTCTCGCTGGCGCGGGTCTTCTTTAAGGTGGGATAATCGTGCACTTTCTGAAACGCGGTACTAGTGCTCTGCCACAACTCAATTGATGGGTTGGTGTGCCACTGCTCTTGAGCAGTGTTTCTTAACGATCTCGGTGTACTCGGTGAAGCTAAGCACTGCTCAAGAGCAGTGGCACACATTGCGATCGATACGCAGCCCATCAAATCAACTGTGGCAAAGCACTAG
>JAGMDK010000346.1 GCA_023128695.1 Phycisphaerae bacterium | reverse complement strand
CGGCCACCCTGACTCCACCCGCGAAAAGCCGCCCCTGGACGGCCCGTGGAGAATATGCGCTAATAATGTGTGTCCAATGACCACATGGCAGTCTTTCAGGGCTGTCATCTTTCCGCCCCCAACTCGTGCCAGGTGAGTTGTGCCTCTTCCACACATTCGTCCAACGGCAACGACGGGCGTTCACCGTCGCCTTCATAGACCGCCGACAAGTGAAAGGGCGATGCCTCGATCAGGGCAACCCACTCAAACCAACTCCGCTTGCGAACGACGTGCTTGTCCTCGACAACGGTTCCCGCCTTCAATGACGGTACGATTTCCGAGGGACACAACTCGGGCGGCAGGCCCAGTAATTACTTCAACTGATCCGGATTCAGCGCCTTGAGGTCCTCGGTGACGAACAGCCCATCCTTGCGGATCAGTTCGCCGTCGAAGTAGATCTCCCCACCGTCGTACTCCGGCGTCTGGATCAGCACCAGGTCCCAGTGAATCTCGCTCTTATTGCCGTTGGGGGCTTCGTCGTACGCGCTGCCCGGCGTGAAGTGAATGCTGCCGGCGATCTTCTCGTCGAAGAGAATGTCCTTCATCGCCTTGGTGATGTACGGGTTCACGCCGATGGCGAATTCGCCGACGTAGCGGGCGCCCTCGTCGGCGTCAAGCACTTCGTTGAGCTTCTCGGTGTTCGAGCCGGTGGCCTCGACGATCTTGCCCTCCTTGAACACCAGCCGGATGTTCTCGTGCGTCTCGCCGCGGTACATGGTCGGGGTGTTGTAGTGGATGACGCCGTTGACGCTGTCGCGGACAGGAGCGGTGAAGACCTCGCCGTCGGGGATGTTGAGCTTGCCGGCACAGGGGATCACCGGGATGCCTTTGATCGAAAACTCCAGGTCCGTGTCCCGCGGGCCCTTCAGGCGGACTTTGTCCGTGGCCTCCATCCGCTTCTTGAGCTGCTCCATCGCGCGGGCCATCTTGGCGTAGTCCATCGTGCACACGTCGAAGTAGAAGGTCTCGAACGCCTCCGTGGACATGCCGGCAAGCTGGGCCATGCTGGGGTGCGGCCAGCGAAGCACGACCCAGCGCGTCTTCGGCACACGCACGTCGAGGTGGACGCGCTTCCAAACCGTGCTCTCAAAAACCTTCTGCTTCTCAGCGGGGACGTCGGACAACTCGGAAACGTTGTGGTTGCCGCGGGCCCCGATGTAGCACTGCATGTTCTCCATCTGGAGCCGCTCGACGTCCGCCATCAGGTTCCACTGCTCCTCGGTCGCGACCTGCATCAGGGCCCGGTTGACTCTATTGCTCTTGAGCAACACCAGCGGATACGCCCCCGCCGCACTGGCCAGGCGTACGCACTCGGTGGTGAATTCATGCGGGACGTCGATTGCCTCAATTAGTATTTTCTCGCCGGCTTTGACGGCACAGGAATAATTCACGAGCGTTTCGGCGAGCTTGGTGATGCGCGGATCAATCATCGCAACTCCTCAGTTAAGCGGTCTGCTGCCAACCCTCGGGCCGGCTAAAGGCCGCATTATGCCACTGGACCGCCGGCATAGCCAGCCATTGTGTGCCACTGCTCTTGAG
>JAGMDK010000345.1 GCA_023128695.1 Phycisphaerae bacterium | reverse complement strand
CGGCTGGAAGCCGGTGCCACACACGTACCCGTGCAAATGTGGAGCGCGACGAGTCATGAGCACCACCCCCGACGGCATCCCTCACTCCAAAGTACTGATCGCGGATGACAATCCCCAGATTCTCGAGCTGCTCGAGGCCTACCTCGAACCCCTGGACGTTGAGGTTCGGCTCGCCGCCGAGGGTGAAGCCACGCTGGCCGCCGTCGAACGTGACGAACCCGACCTGATTCTGCTCGATATTATGATGCCCAAACGAAGCGGCTTCGAGGTCTGCCGCATCCTGAAAGACGACCCCCGCTACCGCGACATCCCGATCGTCATGGTCACCGCTCTGAACGAGGTCGGCGACATGGAGCGGGCCCGCGAATGCGGCTGCGACGACTTCCTCAGCAAGCCGGTCAACAAGATCGAACTACTCGCCCGCGTCCAGAATCTGCTCAAGTTGCGGCATCTGAAACAATAGCCCGTTCACGCCACTATGCGCCAAGCCGCGAGAACGTCGGGAAGGCCTCCTCTTCAGCTTCCTGCTGAATGAGGATCTTGGCCTTGACCAGGATCAAGAGGGTGCGCGTATCCTTGACGGTCGTCTGGTTCGTGAAGGCCCGCTTGAGAATCGGGATCTTGCTCAGGATCGGGACGCCGGCCTCCACTTCGACCTCGCCGACCTGCTTGAACCCGCCCAACAGCACCGTTCCGCCGTCCGGCACCGAGACCATGGTATGGAAGGTGATCCGGTCGAATGACGGCAATTTCATGAAAAGGGTCGGGGAGTTGCCGCTGCCCCGTTGCATCACATATTCGTCAAAGATCGGCTCGCTCTGGTTAAACAGACTGATATCCAGCTTGGTGTAGCGCCGATCCGCACTGATCACCGCATGCACATGCATGTTGATGCCACTGATGGCGTCTTGCACTATCGGCCGCGGCATGGCCACGGCCTCGCCCACGACCGGCTCCAAGCTCCCCACGTACTTGCGTACGCCTTCGATCCGAATCTGAACGGAAGAGCCGTTCGTCAAGACCGCCCGCGGGGCCTGGACGATGCTCGAACGTCTATTGGCCTGCGTGGCCCGAATCAGAAAGTCCACCTGTAGGTTATCCAGGAACGAGCCCGCGATGTTCAAAGCCGGAGTCAACGCCTTCTGTGCGAACGAGCCCGGCACTTTCGTGTTGATCGAACTCGGAGAGGTCCACTCGTGCGAGCTCTGCTGGGCCATGATGGGCGTCATTTCCTGGACGTGCGGGAAAATACCCCCGCGGGGCGGAACCATTCCCGCGTGGCTATAAGGCTGCCCCGGAGGGGCCTGGAGCATCGGCTGCCCAAACCCCGGCGTGGAGGGTACCGACCCAATCCGCGAAAATTGCCGCGGGATCAGAACCGGGGCCCCGGTAAACGGATCCGCGTAATCGGGTATCCGGTCGTATCCGGCGCTGCCGGTGTTAAAGACGAAGTCCAGATCCACCCCGAACTCCTCGAGGAAGTTCGCCGTCACCTCGAGGAAACGGGCCTCGACACTGATCTGCAACGCCTGCGTCTGACGCAACTGACTCAGCAGATCAACCACCTGCCGGTGTGCATCCGAAGTGTTGTAAATCAGCAGTTGACTGCTCAGATCCTGGATCGACCCTCCCCCGGGACCGGCCCCGGCCTCGACCCAGGAATCCGGCTCCACCGCCTGGCGGATGATCTCCTTGATCTTCTCCATTTGGGCCGCGCCGCCGAGGTCTTCCTGCTGCTGTTGCTGATTTTGCTGGCTGCTGCCGAAAATGTTTTGGCTGCCCCCCCCCCCCGCCTGCCCCAGCCCCTGGGACTGCTGTGTGAAATCTGGCCGGGGATCCCGCGGAACGATGGCCAGCAAATCGCGAATGTCATAAATCAAAATATACTTGTCTTTATCAAGTTTCTCCTTGGTCGCGATCCGCAAGAGCCCGTCGCCGACCGAAAAGGCCAACTCCGTCTCCCCCCCGACCTTGGTCAGCACTTCCTTCAACACGGTGCGGAACTTCGAATTCTTCAGCTTGAGCGTCACCGGCTTCTCGCGGGCCGGATCGAGCAAGGCGTCATCGAGATCCATCCAATCCACCGAGATGTTGAGCCCCGTGTAATTGGTCAGGAAGTCGATCACCTGCTCGAAGCTCTGCTCGTCAAAACGCACCTCCATCGGATCCTCGAGCTTCCGGTTCAACTCCAGATCCTCGAGATCGGCCCCGACCTGGGTCCCCTGGGCTTGCCGCCGGGCGGTCAGTTCCAGCCAGTTCTTCGGATAGAGGATGTCGTAATCCCAGGGGATCAGCGATTCGTCGGCGTGCAAGAGCGAACGGCGCTGCTCGAAGCGCACGTCCCGCTGCCATTCCCGCTGGGCCTTGAACGATTCGTAGTCCTCGGCCACCTCGAGCTGGTAGCGGGCCTGGGCATTGGCCGGATCGATCCGCAGAATTTGCCGCAAGACCTCGGCGGCCTCCTTGAAGCGCCGCTCGCGGCGCAACTGTCCCGCCGAGTTGAACAATTGCTGCACCATTTCCGCCTTCAGCTCCTCCTGCTGCCGGCGCCGCTGGGCCACCCGCTGGGCGATCTCCTCACGCTCCTGGACTGCTTTCACCCGGGCATATTCATCGGCCGCCAGTTGCACCTCCTCCTGAAGAGCCAGCGCCTCGGCTTTCGCCGCCTCGTATTTGGATACCGGCTCCGCGTAACGGGCGGCAACCTCAATCGTCTGGAGGGCCATGTCGGCCAGTTTGCGGGCCTCGAGGTAATTGTGGTCGGCCAGCGCGGTCCGCGCCCTGGCGGTCAATGCCTGAGCCTTGGCCACCGCCTGCTGCCAGAGCAGCTCATCCCGCAAACGCAACTGCTCCGTCGGCGTCAAACGCCGGGGACCCTCCGTCGGCATCGCCGCCGGCGCGTCTTCCAGCGTTACAGGCGTCTCTTCGTCCGACGCTATCCTCTCCTCGGATTCGCCCGGCACCTTTTCTTCAACGATGTCCGTCGGCTTGGCGACCTCGCCGAGCTCGATCCGTTCCGCGATCCGCTCCCGCTGTTGGGCGGCGTGTGCGCGCCCCGGGGCGTATTTGTTCTCAATTACCGCCTGATAGAGCCGGTCAGCCTTCTCCCACTCCCCGGCTTTATACGCGGCGTAGGCTTCAGCCAGGTCCTGCGTGCCTTTCTCGTTGCCCTTGATCGCTTCCGGAACGATGGCGAGCAGCTCGTCCAATTGCGCCCGCTCGTCCTCGTCCAGCGTCTCGCGGTCAAGCTTTTGCATCACCTCCTGAGCAGCGAAGTACTCCTGCTGCTCAAACAGGTCGATCGCCTCCCGCAGCTTCTCGCTCTGGGCGAGCGCCGCAGGCGCCAAAGCCAAGGCAAGAACCAATGTCACCCCGCTCCAGACTCGTACTACAGATCTCATCCGGATTTCTCCTTCGACTTCGGCACGCCGTTCTCTTTCCCTACAATCGGCCTGCCTGCCGTGACGAGGCGGGTTGACACACCGCGCACGGCCATCCACACGTACCAAACCACCACACATCGACGGTTAGGATGGATGAACGAATGAAGCCAGGCATGGACGCCCCATACAACATGGAAGAAGTGTAGCCCCCCCTAGCCACCAACGCAACCGTTATCTGCCATTCGAGTGACGCGATTTCGTCGCCGCGGCCCGAATCGAGACCCCGCGTCAACAAGGGACGGATTCCCGCCACCAATGTGTGCCACTGCTCTTGAGCAGTGCCAGGATTATTGTCGGCCCAAGAAAACACTGCTCAAGAGCAGTGGCACACCGATGGGTGGCACGGCCGTGTCGGCCGTGAAT
>JAGMDK010000344.1 GCA_023128695.1 Phycisphaerae bacterium | reverse complement strand
GAATACCTGCGACTTGTACACGGCTGACACAGCCGTGCCACCCATCATCTGACCTGTGACGCTTCACTATTCCCCTTCAAGCACGATCAGCCGCACTTCATCCGGCTCGACCACGAGTGGAATTCTCGTCTCACCGATGCGCCACTCGGGCAGCGGCAGCAAGCACGACCCCGGGCGCACGACCGTCAGGAAGTATTCGTGTTCATGCCGGCCCGGGCCCAAGGCCGTTACGCGATAGGCCAAGGCATCACCGCGGTCCCCCACGCGTGATCCGATCGGCTCACCCAGTTGCGCCTTGGCCGGGGCGGCATGACACGTGGCGGGAACGCGCTGCAACCAGACAAACTCCGCCTGAGCCTCTGTCAGCACGAACATTTCTCGCACCTGCACAAGTTCGCCCGGCCGGAGCCGATCCTCGCCCGACCACGGCACCGTGTCCCAGTAGCGGCGCTCGAACTCATTTTCATCATCAAAGGGGACCCAATCACCCACCGGTCTCCAGCGGAACAGCTTTCGCTCGATCCTCACGCCCACCCCTTTCACCGCGGGCTCTGTCGCGGGCAGAATCTCATACCCGCACGCCGCGCTGCGCCGCGCTGCGCGCGCGGCGACCTCAACTTCGACCTTTCCGTCGCCGACGCGGGCCGCCTCCACGTCCACGTGCAGCCAGGTCCGACCGCCGGCCGGCAAGTGCACGATCGCCGGCGTACCAGCCTGATAATCGAGCGTTTGCCGTTCCGGCTCGACGACGCGCAGCGCTTCAATGTGCAAGCCCCCGCCGCCCCGCACCCATACTTGTACCTCCACCGGCTCCGAATAGCCGTTCTCCACCAGCGCCGCCACGATTGTCCGGTCGCCCAGAGTCAACCGTTGGGGCATCTCCAGTCCGAGTCGCACGCCGCGTCGTGCATCGAGAATGAGGGCCTCAGTCGCAACGGCTCCCGGGGGCGTGCGGACCGCTACTATCAACCGGTACAGGCCGGGCGTGGTCGGGAGCGGTACCGGCAGCTCGGTAGTCTCCGTGACAACCTCAAGGCTCGTGCTCCACAACGTCATCCCTTCGAACAACACGCTCCGCAGCGCCGCGGGAACGCTCTGTTCAGCATCTCCCTTCAAGTCTAAATGACCGTGCGCACTTTTGCGCCAATTCGGCGTGCGAAAGACCGCGCGGGCTGAAGCCCGCGGCTCTTCGTTGGATGAGACGATCGTCAGACCAGGGACTACGCTCGCCGGCTCACTCCACCGCGAACCACGCTGCCCGTCTGTGTGCCCGCTGCTCGCCGCGTTGATCAGCCGCGCCGTTAGCGTTGTCCCGCGCGGCAGAGATGCGAACTCCTCACAAAGAACGTCCACCTGGGCCATCGTACCAGGCCATACCTCCTTGGTCGGGGCCGTCAGCGTCAGGGTCGGCACTTCCCGTGGATCAGGGGCCACCTCCTCCGCGCACAGCAATTCGGTACTTGAGCCAACCGCCCCGACCACGAGCACGCGCATTCCCGCGGCCGGCTCCACTTCCAGGGGCAGGAACAGGTCGGATTCGCCCGCCAAGTGCTCGATCTCGATGGCCGCCAGGGGATCACCGGCTTCGAGCAGCACCAGCAGCGGCCCAGCCGACTCCCCTTCCAGCCGCACCCGCACGCCGACGCGATCCTCCAGTCGCGCAAAGTGAGCCGTGCATCGCAGCTTCTCCGTGTCCGCTGCTGAACCGTCTTTCGCCGGCCCAATAGCTACCGTTTTCCGAATTTGCACGGGTTCCGCCACAACCAGCGGAATCGTGGCCACGATCTCGTAGCCACCGGGCTCAGGCGGGAGCCACCCTTCACTCTCCAATCCGTGGCGGCCGGGATGCAGACGGAGCCGCGCCAAGGTCTCTCCCCGGCGAGACACCTCCACCTCGGCGGGTGTGCTCACCGCCAGTCCGCCCGGCTCAAACCAGTCCACGCCGAAGCGGATCGGCCGGCCCGCTTCCGGCTCGTTTGGCTCGTACGTCAGCCAGGCCCACGGCCGCCGCATGCTGAGCAGAACCTCGGCGTACCCCACCCCCTCTCGTCTCGCCCGGCTCCGAACATGCCCCTCCACGCTGATGGCCAACGGCACGCCCGAGACGCCGAACTCACCGGTCGAGAGCGCGAACGCAAAACGACCCTGATCGTCCAGGCGCCCTTCGCGCACGAGCGAACCCACGAACCTCGGCTCGTCGTTCGAGTCTTCGGTGGGCAGCCGAACGGCGTGCAGCATACACTCAACTCGGGCTCCCCTCGGCCACATGCCCCACGGATACTCGGCCCGCACGCAACCGTTTATCACGCCGGTCGGGGCCTGGATCCACTCCGGGACCTCGCACCGGACGCGGAATCCGGCCACCTCCGCCTTCGGCACATTAACCCAAAGCCGGCCGGCGACGTTTTCCAACACGCGTCCCTGATACCGTGACAGCACCCGCAGGTGCTTGCCCGCCTGCGCCGCCGTGAGCGGGAATTCCGCGGAAAACGCGCCCCCGGCCGACAAAGTGACGTTCCGGGAGAAGACGGGGCGTTCGAGGATATCCGTAATTTGCAACTGTAGCTCACCGCCGGTGTCTGGACCGCTCGGCTCACGCTTCCCGCCCAGCACCTGTCCCGAGACATATAGCGTCTCCCCGGCCTGGGGTGTCGGCGGGCCGCCCACCATCGCCACCAACGGCGTCAGCCCCGCGGCGCGCGGGCCGAGCAGCCGACCGCGACAGATCGCCACGTGCTCTCCCCAGCGCACCAGACAGACCCACCTCTTGTCCCGCATGATGCGAGCCTCGTTCGGCAAAGGAAACCGGGCCACCCCCGCCTCAAAGGCCGGCTCGGTCGGCGTAAACGAGTGCTGCATCCAGAACTTGGCCGCCGGCTCGCCCGCGGACGATCCAGTCTGGAGCACGGCCCACACCGTCACATATTCAGCCCCGACAAAGCACGTCGCCGACAAGTCACTGACTACGACCAAACGCTTCTCCGTCCGCTCCCGGCCGTCCGGCTCCCGCCCGCGCACCACCACTACATAAGCCCCGGGCTGGGCCGTAAACTCCAACGGCGATTCGAGTTCGCCCGAATCCCACCACGCGTACGAGGAGGGCCCGCGCGTCTCCAGCTCCCGAACCATCTGAACCGAGCCCGACTCAGGCAGAAATGCCTCGTTTCCGCGGCGGGAAGACGTTTCGAGCCACTCAGCGAGGTTCACACGCCGCACTTCAAGCTGGACCGTGTCCATGCCGCGCACGCGGAGTTGGACCGGGGCGGGCCGACCACACCGCACCACCGCTGGACCGTCCACGAGGACCTGCGGGCGGGTGAGTTCCAAGACCCGCTCTTCCGCCCGCCGCGCCCAGTCGCCCCGATCTTCCCGCCGCACCCGCTCATACAGTGCCAGTGCCGCCTCCCAGCGTTCTGCCTCCCCGCACGCGTCGGCCTCCAGCAGGGCGGCTTCCAAGCAGGGCGGTGTCAGCACCGGTGCGGCAGCCAGCCGCGCCAGAATCGCCCGCCCCTCGTCCGCCTCGCCGATCTTGATCGAATGCTTTGCCAAGACGAGGTCCACCCCGGCCAGCGCCTCCTCGTGACCGGGCAGAACCGTCACCCGCGCTCGCACCGCCTCGATCTGCGTACGGCGAATCGCATCGGCCTCACTGCCGACGGCGGGACGCCGCACGTCGAACCGCGCCGGCGTCACTTCCCACTCCGTGTGCCGCGCCCAGGTTTTCGCCAGGGCGACGAGCGCGGCAAGTTGCCGGTCGGGACGACCTTGGGCCGCGAAACCCTCCGCCGCTCGCTCGAGCGTATCGAGCGCGGCGGCGGTCTCGGCCAGCCCAGTCAGCCCGATCCCATAGGCCAAGGCGCACTCGGGCTCGTCCCACAGGGCGGGGTCTTCATCCGCGAGCTGCGTCAACCGCGCTTGCCCCTCCACCCGGTCAGCCCGGGCCGGCATACGCAGCAAACACAGCGCCTGAATGAGGGCCGCGTCGTGGCGTCCCCGCGCCGCACCCTGACCCGTCAGCACCCGCAGGCAATGTTGTTGTGCCTTGTCGTACCGCCCGGCATGGTACGCCGCCAGAGCCTCCCGCACCTCCGGGGACCATGCCCACGGCTTGGCATTCGTCGTCGCGGCGCCGGTCTGCGCGTGTGCCACTGCTCTTGAGCAGTGCCAGGGCCAGAGTCGGCCCAAGAAGACACTGCTCAAGAGCAGTGGCACACACAACGCGACCCGAAAGCCAAAGCGTGACGATGCACTAGTGTATTGATTCATCCAATTTGCATCTTATTCAGGGTGGGGCGGGCGTCCGAGCTTGTGAATCAAATCGTTGGGA
>JAGMDK010000343.1 GCA_023128695.1 Phycisphaerae bacterium | reverse complement strand
GCTGCGCTTGGCCATGGCACCCAGCGCGGCGCGGGCATGGTCTGGGCCCGGCTCAGGCCAGCGCTTGCACAAAGGCTCTTACTCGGGCCGGGTCGACCGAGTTGGTCACGCGGCCGTCCACCTTTAAGGCGGTGCCGACGATGAAACCATCCGCGTGGGGAAGGTAGTCGCGGATGGACTCGGGCGTGACGCCACTGCCGACCAGAATTGGAGCATCGCCGGCAGCGGCCTTGACCCGCCGCACCTGTTCGACCGCGGCCGGCCGGCCGGTGCCGCCGCCGGAGACGATGACGGCGTCGGCGCCGCCGCGCTGGAGCGTATCGGCCACTTCGTCTTCGATCGAACGGAGGGTGCCCCATCCCGTTCCAAGTGCGGGGGTGCCCCATCCCGTTCCATGTGCCTGTTCGGCAGGCCCTTGGACGGGGTGGGGGACGGACGCCGGGCCGAGGGGGGCGGAATGCTTTACGTCCACGTCGGCCAGAATCTTGATGTGACGGGCCTGAAGCCGGGTGCGGTCGCGGAGCAGGCGGTGAGCGATCCCCTGGATCACGCCCTGGTCGGTCACGCGGGCGCCGCACAGGATGTTGACGCGGATGAAGTCGCCGCCCACGGCGTGCGCGATCGCCAGCGCACTGCGACCGTCGTTACGCAACACATTGATGCCCAGCGGCAGATCGCACTGTCGGCGAACTTCACCCGCCAGATGAGTCATCTGCGCCACGACGGAGGCGGGCACACGCCCAGGGTAGAACGGCGTGTCGCCGAAATTCTCGAGCATCAGCCCGTGTACGCCGCCCGTGACCAGCGCCTCGGCGTCCCGCAGCAGGCGTTCGCGGACGACGGTCAGGTCGGCGTCGCAGCGCGGCGCGCCCACGAGCGGCGGCAGGTGCAACATGCCGATCACCGGCTTAGGAATCGCGGACCAGGCTGGCATGAGCGTCGCTGTCATGGGTGCAGGCTACTCCACAGGACGTCACTCGAGCAACACGACGTGGACCGCGCCGGGGCCGTGAACGCCGGTGACGAGAATACCCTCGATGTCCGCGGTCTTACTCGGGCCGGTGATCAGGTTGACGTTGGCCGGGAGTCCGTCTTTGGGATCGAGTTGATCGAAGTAATCGAACAGGTCTCCCACAATCTGCGCTGCACTTAGCAACGCGATATGCACCGGCGGGATCAGCGAAGACCCCCGCGCGGATGACGCTCCGGACGCGCACACGAACGTGCCGGTCTCGGCGATGGCCGCCAGTACGCCGGTGATGGCAGCGTCGGCGTTGAAGAGTGTCTCGTCGTCGCGCTCAGTGACAACCGTGATATTGTCAGCAGCCAAGGCCTCTCGAAGGGCGCTGACCCGGTCGGCGGTCAACTCGGTCTCCGGCGACGGTTCAACAACGACGTGGGAACGTGGGAACGTGCTTCAGCCTGCGCGGTGCCGCGCGGACTGGAGTCCGCGGCTCTTTGGGTTTTGCTACTGCTTTTTAAGATATCACGGATCGTCGCGAGCCAGTTCTCCTCGCCGACACGATGTACGCAGCATCCGGCGGCGGCCGCCTCGGTCGCGAAGCGTTCGGCCGGCCTGCTATCGTCAACAACCTCGCGCAACCCGCTATAGGGATCGTCCGGTAATGTCGTCGGCTCCGCGGCAGGTTGCATGCGCTCCCGCAGGCTATTCAGGAAACCGTGCCAGGAGGACTTCGTCGAGCGATCGCTTGGCGAAGTGCCTTCAACGCTCATCGTGCAATTCCTCCTCCCACAATCGGCGGAAGCTTAATGCTTGGGGGCGGAGCAGATCGCGGGACGCCGTCCAATCCTTCAGCGGCCCCGGACCACGCTCCGACCAGCCCTCGCCGTTATCCGGCAGGAACTCCCGCAGCAAGCTTTGTCCGAGCCGATAAAACCACGGGATTTGCATGGCCCGGCCCCAGGCGCGCATCAGCACTCGCTTGCTCCACGGCTGGCGGTCGCGTGTGAGAGCCCGCAAGCGTATCAGCAAATCCGGGATATCGATTTTTACCGGACACGCGAGCCGGCAGGCCCCGCACAGGCTGGACGCCCGGGGCAGCTCGTCATACGCGTGGCCGTAGAGTAACGGCGAGAGCAAGCTGCCGATCGGGCCGGGATAGACACTGTTGTAGGCATGGCCGCCGATGTTGCGATAGGCCGGGCAGGCGTTCAGGCAGGCTCCGCAACGGACACACAGCAGGACTTCCGGCAACGGTCCGGTCAGGATATCGCTCCGGCCGTTGTCCAGCAGGACCACGTGTAGCTCTTCCGGGCCGTCGACGTCGCCGGGCCGTTTCGGCCCGTTGATCAACGTCGTATAAACGCCCATCGGCTGGCCGGTGCTCGAACGGGCCAGCAGCTTGAGCAGCACTGGCAGGTCAGCTAGGCGGGGAATGATCTTCTCGATGCCCAGCAAGGCCACGTGCACGCGGGGGCGTGTGATGGTCATCCGGCCGTTACCCTCGTTGGTCAACAGACACAGCGTGCCCGTTTCGGCGACCGCGAAGTTGACGCCGGTGATGCCCAGATCACAGTGGCGGAAGATGTCGCGCAAGTATCGCCGGGCGATCTTGGTCATCTCGGTGGGGTCCTCGGTGTACTCGCAGCCGAGTTCGCGGGCCATGGCGTGGGCCACCTCCCGCCGATCCTTGTGGATGATCGGGGTGATGATATGGCTGGGGCGGTCGTGGTCGATCTGGACGATGAACTCCCCGAGGTCGGTCTCGACGACCCGCACGCCGACCGCTTCCAGGGCTTCGTTGAGGCGGATTTCCTCGCTCGTCATGCTCTTGCCCTTGACGGCGAGCTTGAGCCCCTGAGTCCGGGCCAGGTCAGTAATAATGCGGCAAGCCGCAGCGGCGTCCGGGGCGAAATGCACCCGCGCCCCCAGGCTTTCCGCCCGCTCGACGAACTGCTCCAGGTAGCGCGGCAGATTTTCGAGCGTGTGCTGACGAATCCGAGCGGCCCGCGCCCGCAATTCCTCGGCATGTCGCAGCTTGCCCAGTGCGGCGACCCGCGCGTCCACCTTGTGCCAGGTGGCCCGGTGCACCGCCCGCACGACCCGTCGATTCTCCGTCGCGTCGGCGATGCGGGCCCGCAGGCCTTTCACCCGGCTCATGGCTGCGGCTCCATCAGGCCGAGCGATTCGGCCAGGCACTCGGCCAGATGCTTGAAGCGGAGGGGCAGGCCGCGGCGATGCGCCCCCCCGGCCATCTGAAGCGTGCAGGCGGCCTCGTTGCTGATAACCAGCTCGGCGCCGGTGGCGACCAGCTCATCGAGCTTGTCCTGGAGCATCGCTCCACTAAGCTCCGGGTATTCGACGGCGAAGACGCCGCCGAAGCCGCAGCAGAGGTCGGCCCGTTCGGGCACACGCACGGCACTGCTCGACAGCCAGCCCTGGAGGTCGGCGAGGCTGTAGACCTCGCGGGCGTGGCAGGGGTAGTGAAAGGTAACAGGCTCGTCGATTTTCAAATGAGAGGCGATATCCACCGCCAGCTTATCGCGTAGGAACGTACAGAACTCCCAGGTCTTCTCGGCCAGGCGTCGGGCCTCTCGCTGTGCTGCTCGATCGCCGCTTAGGAGAGCCGGGCCGTGGTGCTTGAGCATCGTCGTGCAGGAGGCCGACGGCGTGACCACCAGCTCGTAACGCTCGAATACGGAGCACATGCGTCGCAGCAAGGCGGCGGCTTCGGTGTGGAATCCGCTATTGAACGCCGGCTGGCCGCAACAGGTCTGGCGGGGGGGGAAGTGGACCCGGCACCCGAAGTGACGCAGGACGCGCACGACCGCCGCGCCTACCCGCGGGTAGAATGTGTCCGTCAGACAGGTGATGAACAGCGCCACCTCCATCGCGAGACCCCATTTTTGAGGATGCTAACAGATTGTGAGGAACTGTGCGCCGGGAGATACGTTACTACGTTCTCTGGGTGTGACTAATGATCGTGGCCGTGTTCCGCGGCGCGCACGCACTTTGCGAGGTCCGGACAAGCATTGTACGCCCCGGGCGCGAGAAGGGATTCTCGCACCAGCATGTGTAGCGGCCGGGCCCCGTACCGGCCGTCCCAATGTAGCGGCCGGGCCCCGTACCGGCCGAATCACCGGCTGGAAGCCGGTGCCACACTTTTGCGGAGGGTGCCCCGCTAGTGCATGAGTCCTTTCTCGCACCGTTGGCGGGGGGCCGAGAAAGGATTCTCGGCCCAGCGAAACCGAGGAGCCGCGGGCTTCAACCCGCGCGGTCGTTCGCGACCTATTGCAGCCTTATCACCTTATCACCTTATCACATTCCCACATTCCCACGTTCCCACGTTCTTCGGCGGACTGTTACGGGCACGTCGTGTTCATCAACGTCACCAGTGGATCGATGTCCCGCCAGTTGACGCTGTAGTCAACATTCACGTCGTTGTTCTCGAACGGACAGGTTGGCTCGCCGGGGGCGAACATCGCAATCCAGCCTTCAACATCGTCATCCATCGCCGCCACGAAGAAGTCCACGTCACGCCAGCTTATCTCATCGTCGCAGTTGCTGTCGCCCAGGCACACCGGCGGGGAGGCCAACAGCCCCCAAATCTCGATGTCGTCGATGTTCCAGCCGGAGTAGGGGAACGCGCCGGTACCGATTTGGTAACCCCAGCGGATGTAGACGGTGGCCTGATTGTCGGCGACGGCCGAGATGTCATATCCGTGCAGCGCCCAGGCACTATCCGCGATCGGGCTGTGCCCGTTGTCCCAGGTATTGACCCAGGTTGAACCGTTGTTCGACACATCAATCGTGGCATAGGCGTAATTCTGATAATCCGTGTTCAACCAGCGCTGGAACTTCAGCTCGACGCCCGTGGCGGTGCTCAAATCCAGCGGACCGAGGGTGCAGTAATACGGTCCGCCCGGGGTGATCGAGTAATCGCCGTAGAGGTTCACGCCGTAGACATAGTCACCCGTGGCGCCACTGGTCGGGTCGGGACTGCCGTATTCGGTGCCGCCTTGACCGGTCGGCTGACCGAAGGCCCACTCGCCGCTGATCGGCCAGCCGGGGTCGGTCTCGAGCGGGAAGCTGTAGATCATCGCCGGCCCGCCGACGGTGATCGAGATGACGGCGATGTTGGAATCGCCGCCCTCGGGCGGGACGCCGCCGTCGTTGGCCTTGAACTGGAAGCCGTCCGGGCCGTTGTAGAGCATCATTGGGCGGTACTCGACCTGGTTGCCGCCGCCGACCAGCGTATAGGGCACGCTCGTGATCTGGCCGGCCCCGAGGTCCCACAGGCTGCCGTGCGCCGGCAGCGCGGTGACGATGTACGTCAAGGCCCCCGGCGGAATCGGCTCGCCATCATCGCTGGCCTCCAGCGTGATCGTCAGCGGCGTGCCGGTCGCGGTCTGCACCGCGGCACTGCCGGCGGTCGGCGGTCGCGGGCCGCAACTGCCCATGGCCGACAGATCGGTCGGGTAATAATCCGGATCGAGGCCGTTGCCCTCCGACAAGCCGGCGATGTGATCACCCGAGTCGATGCCCAGGTAGCTGATCGTAATCATCCCGTCGTAGAACAGCTCGATCTGGAAGGTGTTGCTGTTAGTCGAACTGTATTCCGGCACGCCTTCCCAGGTCACGACGACGCGGTCGCCCATGTCTTTCCAGCTCACCGTCCCGCCGCTGCTGGGGTTCAGGTCGTCGTACAAGGCCGAGACGCGCGGCATCTCAAAATGTTCCTCAAGCGTCTCGTCGTAATCTGTGTCGCTGCCGCCGAAGGTGAGGTAGCCGTTGCTGCCGACATAGCAGGAAGTGTAGCTGACGCCGTAGAGCGAGGCCGTCCCGCCGAAGCTAATCAGCTCGGAATCATCATCGCTGAGGCTGATGGTCGTGCCGCCGGTCGGATCGGTCGGCAACTGCGTGATGTCTTCCGTACAGCCCATGTAGAAGTCGTTCGAGCCGTTGGGGACGAAGAACAGGGTCAGGCCGTC
>JAGMDK010000342.1 GCA_023128695.1 Phycisphaerae bacterium | reverse complement strand
GACACAGCCGTGCCACCCATCGCAATGTCCCGGTCCGCTCAACCAGCTCGCAACTTGTACAAGCTCTCGCGGTCGCCCAAGAGGATCAGCAAACGAACGTCGCGTCGATCAAGCACGGTGGCGTCCGGGTACTGACCCCGAATCGCCGCCAGCCGCCGCTCGGCGACGGCCAGCATCTCGTCGCGGTCGCCGAAGAGGAGCGCGCCGCTCGGGCAGGCCTTGACACAGGCCGGGAGCTCGCCGTTATGCACGCGATCGACGCACATGCGGCACTTATACAGCCGGCCGTCGGGCCCCTTCCGCGGAACGTCGAACGGGCAGGCCTCGCGTATCTTGCGGTAGGACTCCCGCTTGGTCTTCTCCGTGAATAACACGGCGCCCGTCTGCTCGTCGATCGTGATCGAGTCCTTATACTTGGCGGCCTGCTTGCACGGTGCGTCGACGCAATGACGGCAGGAGTTCCGCACGAAGTTCCAGGCCAGCGAGCCGTCCGGCCGCTCCGCCTCCATGAAGTGCACCAGCACCCATTGGGAGTAGGACAGGTCGGGCGGGTTCTCATAAGTTCCGCGGTTGTGGGGGACCTGTTTCTCCGCGGGCAGCCCGTTCCATTGCTTGCAAGCCACCTGGCAGGCCCGACAAGCAAAGCACTTGGTCGTGTCGATCAGGAATGATTTTCCGTTGTCTGCCATGGCTTAGGCCTCCTTTACCACGTCGACCATAAAGGCCTTGCTTTCCGGAATCCGCGTATTCGGGTCGCCCACGTTCGGGGTCAACAGGTTCGCGCTGGAGACTCGTGTTTTGTCCGGATTCGGAGCCACCCATCCGAAGCACCACGGAATGCCCACCTGGTGAACCGTCTTGCCCTTGATCTTGAACGGCTTGTAGCGTTTGGTGACGATGGCCACCGCCTTTACCTGGCCGCGGATGCTCTTCACCCGGACCCGGTCGCCGTTCTTGATCCGCTTCTTCGCGGCCAGCTCCTCGGACATCTCGACGAACATCTCCGGCTGGAGCTCGTTGAGCCACGGTATCCAGCGGGTCATGACGCCGCTCTGCCAGTGCTCGACCACGCGGTAGCTGGAGCAGACCAGCGGGTACTTGGAGTCGCCCGGCTTGGCCACGGGGCTCATCTCGTCGGCGGGCGGCACGAAGACCGCCGGGTTCAACCGTTGCGAGTGCCCCATCGGGTTCTTCGCCAGCGGCGACTCGAGCGGTTCGTAGTGCTCGGGCACCGGGCCGTCAGCCATGGGGCCGAAGACCTGGCTCACGCCGTGCGGCCGCATGATGAAGGGCAGCTTGGCCTTGTCGTTGTCGGTGCCATCGGCATTCTTCAGCGGCGGCCAACCGCCGTCGGGCACGTCGCCCACCCATTTGCCGCCCTTCCAGGCGATCACCGGATGTTTCGCGTCGTACGGCTTGCCGTGGAGGTCGACGCTGGCACGGTTGTAGATGATCCGCCGATTGACCGGCCAGCACCAGGCCCATTCGAGGTTCAGGCCGATGCCGCCGGTCTCACGCTTCGTACGGGCCATCTTGTTGCCCTTGGCGAAGTCGTGAGCGACGTACGAATTGCAATACAGCCAGTTGCCGGACGAGGTCGTCCCGTCGTCCTTGAGGGCCGCGAAGCTGGGCACCAGATCGCCCTTCTTGTACTTCTTGCCCTTGAACTCGGAGTCGGCCAGGTAGTAGCCGTTGATCTCCTTGGCCAGCAGGCGGGCGGGAGTCTCCGACCCGTCGAAGTAATCCCACTTGAGATTCACGATCGGAGCGGGGAAGGCACCGCCGGCGCCGTAGAGCGCCTGCACGGCGAGGAACAGCTCGTTAATGATATCGGCGTCAGGCTTGGCCGCTCCGGGCGGGTTGATGGCCTTATAGCGCCACTGCGCCCAGCGGCCGGAGTTGGTGATGCTGCCTTCCTTCTCGACCGAGGCCGCGGCGGGCAGTTGGAACACCTCCGTCTTGATTTTCTTCGGATCCATGTCCGGGCCGTGCCAGAACTCGGCCGTTTCGGTCGGGTAGATGTTGACCGTGACCAGCCAGTCGAGCTGGGCGAGGGCCTGCCGGACCTTGTTCGCGTTCGCGCTGCTGCCGGCGGGGTTCTGACCCCAGGAGAAAAAGCCCTGGAGTTCCCCGCGGTACATGGCGTCGAACATGGGCTGCCAGGCATAGACGACGCCGGCGTCGCGCTTGGGCAGCCAGGCGTAGCCGAAGTCGTTCTTCGCGGTCGCGGCCTGGCCGTACATGCTGGTGAGGTAGCTGACGATGTACTTCGGGTAGTTGCCCCACCAGTTGGCGCTGCGCGGCTCGACGGTCGTCGGCGTCCACTTCTTGTTGTACTCGGCCAGCGTGGCCTGGGCGTCCTGCGGGGTCTTCAGGTAACCGGGCAGGATGTGGAACAGCAGGCAGTGGTCCGTGGAGCCCTGCACGTTGGACTCGCCGCGGAGGGCGTTGACGCCGCCGCCGGCCGCTCCGATGTTCCCCAGCAGAAGCTGGATCATGGACATGGTGCGGATGTTCTGGGCCCCCACGGTGTGCTGCGTCCAGCCCATGGCGTACATGATCGTGCCGGCGGTGCCGGGCTTGTAGCAGGCCTGGACGTAGGCCTTGTACACCTGTTCGAGCTTGTCCTGGGGAGTCCCGGTGATATCCGAAACGGTTTTCAGGTCGTAGCGCGCGTAGTGCTTCTTGAGCAACTGGTATACGCAGCGCGGGTCCTTCAGACTCTTGTCCTTCTTGATGACGCCCGCACCGTCGGTCTGGAACTTCCAGGCCGACTTGTCGTACTTGCGCTTGGCCGCGTCGTAGCCGCTGAAGAGCCCATCGCTGAACTTGTAGCCCGCGCCCACCAGGAAGCCGGCGTTGGTGTACTCGGTCGCGTACTCGCGCTGGATAAGATCGTTGTCGAGGATGTACTTCAGCATCCCGCCCAGAAAGGCGATGTCGGTCCCGCTGCGGAGCGGGGCGTAGATATCGGCCCGGCTGGCGGTACGTGTGAAGCGTGGATCGACACTGATGAGCTTGGCCCCGTTGGCGCGGGCCTTTTCCACCCACCTGAATGAGACCGGATGATTCTCGGCCGCGTTGGAGCCCATGATGAGGATGACATCGCTGTTGCCGATGTCGATCCAGTGGTTGGTCATCGCGCCTCTGCCGAACGAAGTCGCCAAACTGGCGACGGTGGCAGAGTGTCAGTTCCGGGCCTGGTGTTCGATATACACCAGGCCGAGTGCCCTCAGGAATTTCTGGTACAGCCAGCACTCTTCGTTGTCCAATGCCGCGCTGCCCAGCGAGCCGATGCCCAGCGTGCGGTTGACCGTTTTGCCTTTGGCATTGGCCGTCTCGAAGGTCGCGTCGCGGGTCGCCTTGATCTTCTCGGCAATCCGCTTGATCGCCCAATCCCAACTCTTCTCCTGCCACTTCGTGGCCCCGGGCGCGCGGTAAAGCACTTTCCGCAGCCTATTCTCGTTGTTGGCCATCTGGTAGAGCGACGCCCCCTTCGAGCACGCCGTCCCCTCGTTGATCGGGTGCTCCGAGTTGCCCTCGATGTTGATGACCTTACCCGCCGAGGAGTGCACCACGAACCCGCAGCCCACGCCGCAGTACGGACAAATCGTAGTGGTACGCGTAGCCTCCCGGAGGTTCTTGCGGAGTTGCACCGCGTGGCCCTGGATCGGGCTCAGCGCAAACCCCATGTTGGTGACGGCGACACCCGCCGCTAGCGCGGAGACTTTCAGGAACCGTCTGCGTGTTACCAGCATTCGGTACCTCCTTTCTTGGCTAAATAGAAAAGTGAGATGATATCTTAGTCGCAATTAGATCGACCGGCAAGGCCCCGCGGCGTTATTCCGCCGCGCGATTTGCCGCGGCCGCGTGCCACGGATAACGCGCGGCGTAGACCGCGCAGCACACCGCAATCAGGACCAGATCGATCCCGCCTATCAAGAACATGTAACGGGCAACCGCGCCCGTGCCGAAACCGTAGCTGTGTAAACCGATGCCCAACAGATAGTTCACGCCGACGTAAGTCATGACGATCAGCCAAAACGCCAGCACGCTCTTCAAGGCGGTCGCAAACCGGCCGCGCGGCAGCACGAAGATCAGCATGGCCACCGCCGCCCCGCACAATGCCAACTGTTTTGCTGCGGTTAGCGGGCCGAGCTTCGGCACCACCACCACGGCCAAGCCCACTCCCAGCAGAGCGCCCACCACGTACATCCACCACGCCACACGTGCGCGGTTGATGCGCACGTGCAGAATGGCCAGGTAGCCCAGGAATGCGACCAGCGACCATACTTCCTTGGGATCCCAACCCCAGTAGCGCCCCCAGGACGAGGCGGCCCACATGCTGCCGGTGATGATCCCGGCCAGCAGAAGAAGCGAACCGACGTGTACGTACCAGTAGTGCAGCGAGTCGATCACGTTTGCCAAATCGCGGCGGCGCGGAGCCGTCGCCATCACGACGAGTTGAACGTGTGCGATCACGACGGCCAGCGCCAGAACCGAGTACGAGACCATGATGATGGGCACGTGGATCGACATCCAGACGGTGTCCAGCAAGACCGGCATGATTGGTCGAATGTAATGGTCCAACGGCAGGCAGTCGGCCAGGATCAGCGTCAGCGCGCCCATCCCGGAGGCCGTCAGCGGCACGACGCGCTGACGCTGAATGAACATCGCCACGATCGCAAACGCGCCCATGCCCCAACTGAGAAACAGCAGTGACTCGTACATGTTGGCGGCCGGGATGCGCCCCGCGATCTGCCAGCGCAGCGACAGGCCGTAGGTCAGAATCGCAAACCCGGCCAGCATGACGATGATCGCCAGGCCGTCGAACCATTTGCGCCGGACCAGCAGCGCCCCCGCGGCGAGCACCGCCCCGACCACCATGACAATCCAGGCCGTGCGAAACGGCCGCAGCCGGTTGTAGCGCAGCTCCGTCGCGATGAGCCCGGGGTCGGTCCGATGCGCCGCCGGCAGCGCTGCCAAAGACTCGACCAGTCGCCGCGACGCGGCCGCAAAGGCCGGGGCGTCGTCCATGAGGAACGCCAGGCCGAGTTCGGCCCACGCCCCGCGAACCGGGTCGGGGTCCAACTCGTCCGGCGTTGATTCGATCGGATGCCAGACGCCGACGATGTTGTCCGGGTCCGGGATGGGACGGATCACGTTACCGTTGAAGACCTCCTGAAGCAGGATCAGTTTCTCACTGATGTCGCCGACCTTCGTTTCCAGGGGATTGGGCTTGCGGCCCCCCGCGATATTGGCGAGGTCGTCGATCAGCCCGCGCAAGTGATGATGTTCGAGCAGTTCCGCGTACGAGTAAGCAGTCTTCGAGGCCGGGAGCCGCAGCTCGGCCCGCAGCTCGGCGTTGTCGATGCTGAGCAGCGGCTCGTCCGTCCAGCTCCAGGCGTCGAATGTCCAGGCCAGCAGCAGCAACACGGGGTCGTGACCGCGGTACGACGCATCCCCCGTGACTGATTCGACGATGTCCCGCGCGACCGTGTCCAGCGGCGGCCAGCGTCCGTCGTGCTGAACCGGAAGCCCTCGAATCACCGTCAGATCGAGCGTCGTCGGCAACTCCGCGGCGGCTGCCGAAGCGCTTACGAGCACCAGGATGGCAAGGCTCAAGCTCGCCCGCATCATGACCCTTTTCGCCTGTGTTCTTGCACGCGTGTGACCAGTATCACGAGCATACCCACCATCATGCCGATGTACCCGGTGAAGACGATGGGCTGGCCCGGGTCGCGCGCGACGCTCAGGAAGCTGACGGTCTGACCGTGCTCCTGGCGGTAGCTCGACTGGTAAAAAGTATAGCCGCCCAGGCTCGTGGGGTGGTTCATGCTGATGACCCGGCTGTGGGTTCGCCCGGTGTTCGGATCGGTTAGTGTAACATGGCTCTCGAACGAGCGCGGTCGCCGTCCGCCCGGGTAATATCCCACGCGAAAGCTATCCAGTGTAATCGAGAAGCCCAGCGCGTCGATGCGGTCGGAATAGGTCAGATCGTATGACGTTCCGGCGACCGTCACGGAGCGGGGCCGGTACTTCTGTAACCACAGCTCGTCGCTGATATCCTCGCCCGTGCCGAGCCTCAGCAGAACCGCCGGCGTGCGCGCCTCGCGGATGGGCTCGACCGGCTCAAGCTTCCATTCGTCCCGGGCGTGCTCGTAGTGGCGCAGCACCCGCAGCTCGCGGTCGGGCCAGGGTGATTGGACGGCGGTATCCATCTCCAGCCGGCGAATGAAAACATCGAATCCGGGCTGGGCGAAACAGACGTACAGCTCGCCGTTGGGACCCTCGAGCAGTTCCACGGGAGTTGCCGGACGCGCGTCGGACGAAACGGTCAACACCAGCTTGAACCTGTCGGCTTGCTTCGCCCCGTGCATGGAGGCGAAATCAGGGAACTTCGCAAACGCGCGCAGCATTTCGCCGCCATCGGGACCGACGAGTTCGACCTCGACGTACGGGTTCACCGGACGGTCCGAGACGCCCACGACGCGATTGTTCGGCCCCACGGTCGCGTGCGGGAGGTAGCGCAGGACGCGGGCCGTGTAGCCGGTGTCGCCGAGCGAGACCGGCGCGTCCAAGCCTTCCTCCAGCGGGAATTCGTACGCGGTGCCCTGGTGCTCGAGCCGAATCATGCTTTTCGACGCCGGTTGAGTCGACGGAGCGGGGTTCACGAGGCGGTCAAGTTCGTCGCGGTCGGCGATCTGACGATAAGAGACCGGCACGCCGCCGACCGTCGCCGTCTGCCCGGCAAAGACCCAGGCCGGCTCGTCCCGGCCGTCGCCGGACAAGACCAACTCGACCGCCGGCCGGCCGGCGGCGCTGTCGATGTAGCGTCCGGCCCCCGTGCCGGACGAAGTGTCGTTGAGAACCTGTCTTCGCCATTCGCTGTCCGGGAGGCAGCGGACAACCTCGATGCGCAGGTCGCCCAGGGTCAGAGGCCGCGCGCCGCGCACCTCGCCCGGGCGGAAACGCCGGCCCAGCGGAGCGCTCCAATCGACCGTGGAGCGGCTTTGGTCGGCGTTGCTCACGACGGTCAGGGCGTCGCCACCTACGTTGAAGCGGTCTGCGGTCTGCCCTTCGATTAAGCCGACCTGGCCATCCACGCCGAAGTGCTTCGTGACCAACGCGCCGCCGAACGTCACCAGGATCGAGACGTGCGCGAGCACGAAGCCGATCTGCCGGCTGGAGAACGGGAAGCGCAGGGCCAAGGCGGACAGGACGTTGACACCCAGCAGCCAGAGCAGCACCTCGAACCACCACGAATGATAGAACACCGCCAGCGCTTGGTTGGTCCCGTGCGCAGACTCGAAGACCGTTGCACAGGCCATGGCCACCAAGAGCAACACCAGCAGCACTGCCGCGAACCAGAGTGATCCGAGCGCTTGCAGGACCGAGCGTAGTCCTTTCTGAGTTGCCATGGCAGTCCGCCGCAAAAGTCCTGTAGCGGCCGGGCTCCGTACCGGCCGTCCCAATGTAGCGGCCGGGCCCCGTA
>JAGMDK010000341.1 GCA_023128695.1 Phycisphaerae bacterium | reverse complement strand
GGCCGACACGGCCGTGCCACCCATCAATGCAACACTGACAGAGCACTAGCTTGAGCCGCGCAACTGCCGCAAGAATCCGATCAGGACCGGGCGGGGAATCTTGGCCAGTCTCCGCGGCGGCAAATCGTCCATCGTCAAACGCTGAATGACATCTCCGGCGCGGCCCATGTCCGTGCGGATATCCTTGGCATACTCCTCCGCCTCGGCCAGACTGCCCTCCGCCATGGACAGGGCATACTCGATGACCAGGGTCTCCATATCAAGCTGCAAACGTGGATCGCCCTCCGGCACGGGCAGCGGTGCCTTGGGCATCTCCGGCGGCACCTCGGTTTTATCTCCGCGTATTTGCTGGGTCAATTGGCGGGTCTCTTCGAGGAGGCGCTTCTTTTCGTCCTCCTCACTTGTATCCAGCGGCGCAAGCTTGAGCGGCTCAAGCTCTTCGCTGGGAGTCGGGATATACACGCTGTTCTTGCAGTGGGGACACTTGCCCCGCTTGCCGGCGTTTTCATTAGAAGTCTTGACGAGTTTGCCGCAATGATCGCAGTGGAATTCAATCGCCATCACCCTACCTCTTCATTTAGACGTTCATATCTTGACTGGTGGGCATTGTATCGCGTAACCGCTTGCGTGCCATGGCGGGAGGGCCCCATCCTTTTCTGTTCACGCCGCGCGCGAACAGGAAAGGGTGGGTAGGCGTGAGTGTTGCGGAAATCACAGCCGAGGCGTCGTAGATCGCTTGTCAGGCGATGTGGTCCGCCTCAGCTCGCCGCGCTGAGCGGGCTAACGTCGCCGGCGGCCACATAGTTGTAATATGTGTACCAGTCACACCGCCGCCAGCGTCAGCAGCACCCTTCGCGGGCGGTTCAGCCAAGTGCCGAAGCGCCTTCCGGCGGGTATTTCCATGTGTCTCGCGGCGCCCAGCGTGGCCTGCGCGCGGGCCGTGGCCAGACGCTTGACCGGCTGATCGAGCACTGTGGCGGGAATACTCGGAGCGGGGTACTGAGCCGAGCCGTCGCACTGTGGACCTTGATCAGCGGGTGTGGCCGAGCGTTGCCGCAGGCCGCTTGCGGAACGCACGGGGGCTGAGATGGCCGGAGGCTTGCTCACGCCTCATCAATCGGCAAAACGCCGTTCGGAGTGTAGTTTGGCAAGTGATCAATTCATGGTTCCGGGCCCGTGAAGCTCGTCTGGAAAAGGCTGAAATCCGCCAAGTCCACGTCGTTATCAGGCTCGCGGTCGAACGCGTAGCAATCTGGGCTTATCGGCCCATCACCCGGCCCCGTGACGCAGCCCTCGAAGGCCGCGAAGTCGGCCGGATCGACATCGCCGTCCTCATCGGCGTCGCCGAAGGTTCGCCAACGGAGAATGTTGGGTTGAGAATTGTACTGAGTCTGCCAAATGTTAATGACCTCTGCCAAGCCGACCCACTGAATATCGCCGGCGGCGTCATGAGCTTGGATTTGTTGGGCAAACTGAGGTGTGTAGCCGGGAGTCACGATTCTGTTCTGTGGGGCGAATACCGTGCAGGTGTAAATACGGCCTTCCTCCAGTTCGCCGCTCTGCTGCATCTGGAGCAAATCGTGGAGCTTGTCCCACCCGCGACCGTATCCGCCGATGTATGGCAATGGCGCGGCCTCGTCGTGGATCAGGAAGTTGTATCGGTCCTTGGGTTTCCAGACGCCGGAGATCCAGAGCGACTGCTCATTCTGGTGTAACATCGTTGCCCCGCCCCACAGGATTTGGGGCTCCCAGGTGAAAGCGGGATTGAGCGTGGAGGTAAGCGGCTGCCACAGATACTCCAGCTTGGAGACCTCGGGCGGGAACGCTCGGAACCCCCCGACCGTGTGTGAGGGCGTCACGCCGAGCCCCTGGATCAGGTACGCCACGTCGGCGTAGTTGTACTGGCTCTCATGGGCGTGGGGATCGACCTCGAAACCCAGGTCCTCCTTGATGTAGCGCACGATGTTCTTGCCGTTGGTGGAGGGGGTGCCGTTGTCATACATCTGCGCCGCCTGGAGGAAATTCCAGTCCGACTCGTAGTTGAACATCACCCCGTGGTCGAAAAGCATGTTCACGAACTGGACCAGCGCGTCGCGATGTTGCCAGAAAGCCGGCGGGTCGTTGACGAAGTCGGGATACAGCCCCGACAGCGGCTCCTCGTTGTGCATCACGATGCTGACATAAATCGGCTCGTCGGCCTGTGCGCCAGGTGTCCAATGACAAACCGCTCCCACGACAAGTAT
Organism: Phycisphaerae bacterium; assembly: GCA_023128695.1. GTDB lineage: Bacteria > Planctomycetota > Phycisphaerae > UBA1845 > Fen-1342 > JAGMDK01. The sequence goes on along the minus strand of JAGMDK010000341.1, from coordinate 16,285 downwards.
AAGAACCCACGCGAGACCTCGCGGTCGAATCCTATTCCCAGATTGCATCGCTTCTACTCCTCGCGGAGCGCCGCCACGAAGGGATCGATATCGCGCCACGAGACCGTGCCGTCGGCGTTGACGTCGCAGTTCCAGAATGAGCAACTCGGCGCGCCGGGGAGGAAGAGTGCTTCCCAAGCCGCCAGGTTGTCGTTCATGGCCGCGATGAAGTAGTCGATATCCCGCCAGCTCACGCCGCCGTCGCAGTTGCAGTCGCCGGGCAGGCTGTTCGAGCTGCCCGGGGTGGAGTCGTCAAAGAAGGCCCAGTTCGGACCGCCGTCGGGGACCCGGCCCTGCGAGACGTCGGTCGTCTGGGCCCCGAACGTCAGCGTATCGATCGCCATGTTCCCATTGGCGTCGGTGTCGTACAAGCCGATCTCTTCGCCATTCTTGCCAAGCTTGAAGTTGGTGTGCACCGGCCCCTGTCCGTCGTCATCGTCCGCCCAGAACAGGAGGAACCCACCGGCGGGAATGCTCACGCCCGCCGGGATCTGGTACTGGGTTGGGTCGGCCAGATCGTCGGTCAGATACATGCCACTTAGATCGACGGCTGATGCGCCCGGATTGTAGATTTCGATCCAATCCTCGTAGGCCCCCGGCTCGTCCGGATCCTCGATCACACTGTCGTTGTCGGCCATGAACTCGTTAATGTAGAGCACCACCGGCACATCGACGGTGTAAGTCGCCTCGTTCAACGCGCTCCACTGCTCGGTATCCAGCACGCGGGCCTTGACGGGCGTGGTCTCGCTCAGCGTGATCGGCCCCGTGTACTCGATCGCCGTGGGGGAGACGCCGCCGGGGTCGCTTTCGCCGGCCAGCAGGGCGAGGTCGAAGCTGATGTCACTGCTGAAAGGTGAATGCTGGTGGACCTCGACGGCCAGGATGTTCTCACCCTCGACGAGCAGGCCGACCGGGTCCACCGGGTACTCGAACCAAACGCCCTCGGTTTCGCCGGCGTCCCAGGCCATGGTGTAGTAATAAATCGGCACGCCGGGCTCCATGTTGCTGCGGGCGATCTCCTGCCCGTTGAGATAGACCACGGCCCCGTCATCGCGCAGCAGGTACAGCATCATGCCTGTGTACTGCGACGCATCCGCGATGGTAAATGAATGCCTGAAATATGTGGTGATGTAATTGTTCGAGTTACAGACGGGATAGCTGGGCCCGCAATAAACCACCGTGGCCTCATCGCCGTCGCCGTAGCCGAGTTGGGCCCGGCCGGCCGGCCACGATACCGGACCCACGCGCCACGCCGTGCCCTGGTCGGAACCGTCATCGAGGTACTGCCACGGCGCGCCGGGCGGAACTAATAAATCAGGATCAGTCGTCGTGGGCAGCCGCGGGTCGCTGCCGTCGAGCGTATACCAGATCGTGCCCGCCGGCGCGGTCATGGAGAGTGCGTCACCCGGCTGAATCTCGCCGCCGTGCTGGTATGAGCCGTTGATGTAAAAGACCGGGGCTTCCACGAAGGGATACAGGCCGGAGAATCGCAGGTAGTCCAGCACGATGGCGGTACGTTGCGGGAAATACTCGTAGAGCAGCCAGTTGCGTTCGGTGCTCCATTCGGCGTCGCGGGTGTAGGCGGGGATGCGGACGGCGTCGCCCCAGCGAGCCGACTCGCCCACGATCGCGCGATCGACGAAGGTCGCCAATGCTTCGTAGCGAGCTGTGGCGTTAGCCGGCGTCAGCGCCCCGTCATTGAAGAAAAACCGCTGCACGCGGTCGGCAAAGAGCAGGCGGAACTCAGCGTTCTGGCGCAGGGCCTGGAACAAGTGGCTCGGGTGGCCGGGATTGTCCATGTCGATCAACTCGGCGCCGCCCTCGAGTTCAAGGTTGGAGATCTCGGCGTCCCAGACGTATATCTTGTAGCCTGCGCTGTTGACCCGCCGCCGTCCGGCGTACCAGTTGTGGTAGTCCCAGTCCTGGGTGCCGGCATGGAAATTGAGGAGCATGTAGTCGGCAAGATTAACGACGTCGAGCAGGTTGTCATACTCGGGATTGGGCGTGCCATCGGGATTGTTGCCCTGAATGCGCTGATACGCCTCGTTGGTGCCCAAGCCCTCGTCAGCCATCTGCTGGGCCTGTTCCCACGCGAGGGTATCCCCCTCGATCGGCTCGCCGTCGTGCAACGCATCCCACTCGTCCCGATCCCCGCCCAAGTAGCTGGCGGAGAAGGATGCGTCGGGGCGTTCCACCGGGTTGTACAGGCCCCAGTACAGGCCGTCGACATACAGATGGACGAACGTGCCGTGGGAACCTACCGAACCCATGGCGATTTGTGAGGCCCGCACCCACTCATCCCGTATCGTCTGGACCCGGTGCAGGTTCCAGGCATCCCAGAGCATGTGCCAGCCGTCGTTGAAGTTGGCCCGCAGGATGATCGTGTCGAACTCGCCGGTCGCGTCCTCGCCGAACAGCGGGTACTCCAGCTTCGTCGGCCCGTAATCGCTTTTGAAAAAGATGCGGAACGTATGCTTCTTGGCCCATGCCGCGCGGCCCATGCCGCCGTAGATTCGCACGCCGGCGTTGACCTGGAAGCCTGCGGAGCCGTCCGGAAAGATCATTTCGAGCGACCCGGGCCGTTCCCACAACACGCCCTCCTCCCAGGTGTTGACGTAGATGCCGCCGATCGCCGGGTCGGGGCTCTGATTGAACAGGTCCTCGCGGTCCATCACCAGCGAGATGGTCGGGATCGCCAACAGGGCATCCTTGACGTCGAACGGCCCGGACGCGTCGTAGAGCGGCACGTTGTTGACCACGAACGGGTCCATCGCGTAGTCGGCCGGCGTCCACTCCGGCGGCTCGGCAAACTGATCCCAGCCCCACGTGGCGGGAAAGCCGGGTGGATCAGGCGGCTGGAGCAGCACGTGATCCAGAAAGATATACGTCTGCGTCCGCGCGTAGGACGGCAGCCAATCGTTCTTAAACGCCGCGGCCCGCAGACAGGTGGTCGTGTTAATGGCTATAGGGCCGCTATACAGGGTCCCGTTTGCGGGAGTAGGCGCACTACCGTCAATCGTATAGCGGATTGTCGCGCCCTCACTCGCGGTGCTGAGCGTGACGTTGAACGGTGTCTCATAGAAGCCGTGCGGCTGGCTGAATTGCGGATCGGCCACGAAGCCCGCGAAACCCGGATTATTCGGCACGCCCGGCGTCGCGGGCGCGAAAAACTGCTCCTGGCCGCCATACAGACCGTAAGAGACGTCGCTACGCTGCTCGGGAAACTCCGGCGAGAACTCGTGCGCGACCGTCACGCCGTCCGGCTGCACCAGGGCCAGGTACTCGCCGTCGGCGGAGAGCTTGAAATTGGTGTGCAACTCCAGGCCGGGGACCGCCCGGTCCTTGCTGGAGGCGAACACGATCAGGTAGTCGCCGGGGGCCAGAGTCATAATGGGGAATTGCCATTTGGTCAGATCGCCGTCGTCGTCGGTGAGGTACCAGCCGGCCAGATTCAGGATCGGCGGGGCAGGATTGTGAATCTCGATCCAGTCCGAGAACTCGCCGTCCTCGTCGAGCAGGGTGGAGTCATTGGACGCCATGAACTCCGTGATGAGCGGGTTGTCGGCCAGCAAGCCGTCGGCACCGGCCAGGACCATTCCAGCCGCTACGATCACGAGAAACGGTGTTCTCTTGCAGGAAAGCATGGTTTACCCTCATCACATACGAGTCGGCCTGGCAACATCATCGGGGTAGTGCCGGATCTCAACCTATCTACAGAAGACGAGCCGTCACGGACTTTATTCGTAGGGGCAGGGTGAATATTCTCAACGCCTACCTGATCTCGCGCGGAACACGGATTCCATGAGCGTTTGCCGACGATGATTCTCCCGTACAAGCCTCTTACTCTTTACTCTTCGTGTCCTTCGTACCCTTCGTGGTTCAATTTCCAACCACGAAGGACACGAAGGGGCATAAGATATTGCTCCCCCATATCTATCACCAATTGAGAATCCTCCAGGGGGCGTCCTGGCCGCAAATCTCGATCGGCCGCTACACGCTGCTACATGTGTGTCATCGGTTTTTTTGTCGGAATGCGGTCCCGCACTCGGGGCAACTTCCCTCCGTCGCCAGGCCGGTCAGTTGGTAGCCACATGCGGGACAATATGGGCGGTCTGTCGTTCCCCGCAGCGTTAGCTCGTTTTGCGCATCAGGTAGAAGACGCAGCCGAACGCATCACCATGACGCTCAAACATGGCAATCTCGCGTTCGGTATCGTCAAGGACCTCGGCCAGGGCTGGATTGGTATCGGCCTCCTGGCGCAGCCGGGCCATGCGTTCGGTCAGCGGCGTGTAGTATTCGTTCCACCAAGCCGACCGCGGGAGGGTGAAGTGGTCAGTAACCTCGTACCCGCACTCAGCCGCAGTTCTCGTGTTCCCTTCAACTGTCGTCATGGCCGGATAGGCCTCACGGAAGAATGCCTGGGCTTTCGCCGGTGGATTGTCAGTGAGCCAGGTCGCCTCGCTGGCGACCAGCAAGCCTCTGTCACGCAGCAGCGGGCGCCAAAGACGCAAGCCCTCGGCAAACCCGACAACAAAAATGGCGCCTTCGATCCAGATCAGGTCCACGCTGCCGGCCTGTTCTTCAAGCTCTTCCATCCGGCCGAGCCGCGTCCTGACCAGGTCTGAGAGCCCCTCAACCTCGGCTGATCGCCGCAGACAATCCAGGAACGGGGCGTGGAAATCCACGGCGATGACGGGCGTGCGAAAGTGCCGGGCCAGAACCAGTGTCTGCTTGCCCGGGCCGCAACCCAGATCGAGGATGCGCGCCCCCGACGGCAGCGGAGGTAGTCGCCGAATGGCCTCTCTCGTGGCTTCGTCACTCCCAGGACCCTCCCGGGGAATGTCACTATGCAGCGTAAAGAAAGCCTCCATATCCATCGCGATCCGTCTCCCTGCGATTCTGGTCCCTGACCTTTGAATACTTGTCGGGTGCCCCACGTTGTCCCCAACGTGGGTTCTCGATTTCTGTTCGCGAGTGCGACTATCCGACTCTGCTGGTGCGAGAATCCTTTCTCGCACCTGCGGGCATAACACTCCATTATCCAATCGTTACAATCCGTATATTGTGGAAGGCTCCCTCACAATAGCAACAAGGGATTCTGCAATGACGGAAAACCAGCGGCGGGAAGGCACGGAATTGATTTCCGATATCGCCACGGGTTTCTGGAAGTCGCAAACGCTGCACACGGCGATCGAGCTGGAGCTGTTCACGGCCTTGCGGGACCAGACCCGCTCGGCGGGCGACGTGGCCGGCGATCTTGCGCTGCCGGAACCAACCACGAAAATGCTGCTCGATGCGTGCTGCGCCTTGGGACTTGTGCGACGGACCGACGCCGGGTATGCGAACACGCCCGCCTCCCGGGGGCTCCTGGTGCGCGGTGAGCCGCGATACCTCGGTGATGCCGTCCTGCTCGGCGCGCAAATGTACGGGTTGTGGGGCCGGCTCGGCGAGGCGGTTCGGCGGGGGGAACCGGTGGTGCCGCCCGAACTACACCTGGGCGACGACCCCCAGAAGACGCGGCAGTTCGTGCTGGCGATGCACTCCCGCGCCAAGAGCATGGGCGTGGACCTGGTCCACTATATCAATCTGACTGGTCGTCGCAAGCTGCTCGACCTGGCGGGCGGGCCGGGCACGTTGGCGGCGTTGTTGGTGCAAAAGCACCCCGGGCTGCGGGCCGTGGTCCGCGACCTGCCGGCGGTGGCGGCGATCGCCCGTGAACTCCTGGAAGCGGCCGGCCTGACGGACCGGATCGAGGTTGAAGCGGGCGATTTTCGCGACCCGGCAAGCTTCGGGGGCGACTTTGATGCCGTCCTGCTTGCGGGCATGCTGCATCAATGCCAGCCTGAGCTGACGCGGGACATCATTCAACGGGCGCACGAGACCTTGGAGCCGGGCGGCGTGATCTACGTGGTGGATTTGATGCTTGACCCAGCCGGAACCGCGCCGCTGATGTCCGCGCTGTTTGCTCTGAACATGCTGCTGATCAGCCGCGGCGGGCGAGTGTATCGGCGTGATGAGATCGCGGCGATGCTGTCTGACAGCGGCTTCGAATCGATCACGGAGGTCCCGGACACGCGGCCGGCGCCACATGCGATTGTCTGGGGTGTCAAGCCTGCTTTACTCCGAGCAGGCCTCGGGCGATGGTCCAGAACAGGACGGGAATGATCACACCCAGCGCCAGAGCTATCAGCGGACGATCCACGGCCAAGGCCCCCACGCCCGCGTAGACGAATCCCGATGGCAGGCTGCCGCACGCCAGGGCGAGGAAGAAGGCGCGGGCCGGCATCCGCGCCAGCCCGGCCAAACAAGCCACCACCTCGGGCAACAGCGGAAGCGGGCGAGACATGGCCACGGCGTAGCCGCCCGAACGTTCGAAAAAGGTGGTGGCCCGCCGCAGGTCCTTTCGGCCCACGAGGAACTCGGCTGCCCGCGGTCCCATCATCCGAGTGGCGGCGTAAGCAATGGCCCCAGCTATGAACGAAGCGCTTCCGCTCAGCAAGCCGCCGACAACCAATCCGTAGGTGATGCCCAGCGCGGCCATGACGGCGGTCGCCGGGATGGGCAGTACGAGATCGGCGATGATGAGCCCGCTACCCGCGGCCCAGGCCCAGCTTCCACAACCTTGCAGCCAGGCCACGCCTCTTTCACCCTCCAGGGCGATGTCGAAGCGGTCGCCGAAGATGAACAGGGGCGCGGCGAACAGCAGTGCGAGCGCGATGAAGATCCCCAATAGACGCATCTTGTTTAGCTCCCGCGGCGTTCGAACCAGCGCGCATATTACCACGAGGCTACTTGCCCCGGCTTGTTCGTACACCCTACATCTTTGCTGTAAGAATATAGTGCGTCTTGGGTGTGCCGTGCGCATCAAGCGATAGAAAGAAGCGGTGCGCCCCGGGCACTCTCACCAGGGCTGTTCAAGCTCCCCCAGTGTTCGATTTGGGGTTAGGCACAACCTTTGGATTATCAGCGGCACTGCCCGTAAACGAGGTCTGAAAGGTTGCAAAGTCTTCCAGATCCACGTCGCCGTCGTTGGCAAGATCAGCCGCGGCGAAGTTCAAGGGATCGCACCCTGGGGGCGGTTCTGTAACATCCGGGCCCGCCAGGCAGCCGGAGAAAACCTCGAAATCAACGATGTCCACGTCGCAGTCCGCGTCAAAATCCACCGGCGAGACGGAGGGGGGAGCTGAAAGAAGCTCCGGCAGAATCCGATTGACCTCGAGATCCACGATGCAGGTCTCCGGGAAATGGTCGCGAAAGTAAATGTAGTTACAGCCCTCCCCGTCAGCGAGAGCGCTGAAGTGCAACGTCGCCAAGTGATGCTGCCCGCACGCCGGGAGCTGGCCCTGAAACGGATTCGTACCGGCGGCGAGGTCCAGGGCCCCCCCTAAATCGACAATCGGCATGAGCGGCAGTCCGAACGGCTCTTCTGTGTAGCTGCCGTCGATGAATTCCAGCTTGTCGGGCAGGAAGCCGAGGTACGCTTGGAACCCCGTCGCGGGCGGGACCTCGGGCTCGCAACTGATGCCGTCCATCCAGAGTTCGCAGGTTACCGGTTCGCCGGCCTGCACGTACGGATCGCTCGTCAGGACCAGCTCAAGCTCGGCCTCGGCAAACCCCGCCGGCAAGCACACGCTCACCATCATCAGGGGCACGGCAATCAATACGATTCGCCTCGTCTGTGGCATGTCAACCTCCACACACCTCTTGCCGCCAGACTCGTATCTGGCTGTGCGCAGTATAACCGCTCGGACCGCAACTAGTGGTGTGATTCGTCCAGATTGTATCTTATTCAAGCCGGTGGGGCGGGCGTCCCTGCCCGTCCGTGGCGGGCACAGAGGCCCGCACCACCATCCCTGCCCGGTGGGGCGGGCGTCCCTGCCCGCCAGGGTTCACGGGCAGGCAAGCTGCCCGTGGCACCCGCGCGCAAACGAAGCGGCGCGTGGCTTGGTAAGCCACGCGCCGCTTGTTGTCAGCCGCTCATTTCACCCCTGCGTCTAAGCGGCCGACCAATACCCTTTCCCAACTAACGCCGGCTGGGCCGGACATTCAGGGAGTTGGAACCATTGAGCTCGTCCGTTTCGACGCTCTCCGACGAAAGACCCGAGAGGTCGTCCGTGGGAACGGTTCCGGTCAGGAACAACTCCACGTCGTCGAAATCAATCGCGCCGTCATGGTTCAGGTCGCCGCGCTGCGCGTTGGGCACGCCGAGCGAAGCCAACTCTCTGACCGTGATCGAGGTTCGCGGCGTAGGCGTGCTCGCCTTCGGCGCGCAGCAATCCAGGTCGCCGACGATACCGTAATTACTCGTGATGAACGCGAAGTCGCTCACGTCGATGACGCCGTCGCCGTCGGCGTCCGCGTGGATCGCGAAGACACCACAGGGGGTGTTGCCGTCGGGGATGGTGTCGCCGTCGGAGTCGTAGACCGAACCCCATTGGCCGAAGTACACGCCGAAGTCGACGATATCGATGAAGTCGACCGGGTAGCCGTCGGCGAAGTCATCGTAGTAGTCGCCCTGGAGCAGCATGTTCGGGCCGGTGAAGTCAGCCTCGTAGTGGTCACCGACGATGTCGAAGTCGCCGCCGCGGTCGAGGTTGACCGTCAGGGTATGCAGCTCGTCCTGAGCGGTCACGCAGTCGTAATCGCCACAGAGCAGCTCATCGACGATCACAACGCCGGTGGCCAGCGCGTTCCCGGCGACCGGCACGAAGTCGATGTCCTTCTCAAAGGTCACATCGGTGCCGTCGCAATCGAAGAACGTGAACGAGATGCAACGGGTGAACGGTCCGACGACGCCGCCCTGGATCTCGATGTCAACGACGAAATCGTTGTAGCCGAGGACCGTAACGGTCTGCTGACAGGTGTTCTCGTTACCGTTCACGTCGCGGACGGTCCAGGTCACGATGGTATCGCCGACGGGGAACTGTGCCGGCGCATCGTTGATCGGATAACCCGGTTCGATGCCGCAGTTGTCACCCACGGTCGGCGTGCCCAGATCAACACCGGTCGCGTAGCAGACACCCGGATCGGCGTTGACGGTCACATCCGGCGGACAGGTAATCGTCGGCAACTCGTTGTCGATCACCGTCACGGTGAACACACACGGAATCGCGGGATTGCCGGCGGAGTCACTAACGGTGTACGTCACCGTGGTCACGCCAACCGGGAATACATCGCCGGGATTGTGCGTGCCGGTGGGGGTCAGTGCCCCGTCGCAGTTATCCCAAGCCGTCGGCGGCGTCCAGGTCACGACCGCCGAGCACAGGCCCGGATCGTTGTTGACCGTGATGTCGGACGGGCAACCGCTGATCACCGGCGCCTCGGCGTCGATCACCGTCACGGTGAACACGCACGGAATCGCGGGATTGCCGGCGGCGTCAGACACTGTGTACGTCACCGTGGTCACGCCGACCGGGAATACATCGCCGGGATTGTGCGTGCCGGTGGGCGTGAGCGCCCCGTCGCAGTTATCCCAAGCCGTCGGAGGCGTCCACGTCACGACCGCCGAGCACAGATTCGGATCGTTGTTGACCGTGATGTCGGACGGGCAACCGCTGATCACCGGCGCCTCGGTGTCGTTGATCGTAACAGTGAACGTGCAGGTGTCGGTCAGACCAGCCGGATCCGTGGCCGTTACCAGAACGGTAGTCATGCCGACCGGGAACGAGTACGGACTCGTGATCTCCAGATCGAAGACACCCGGATTGCCGATCGGATCGCTTTCGATCTCGTACTTGATCGTATACGAGCAGTTGTCCGTCGCCGTGGCGGCGAACGTGACCGAAGCCTCGCACACTCCCGGATCGTTGTTCTGGGTGATGTCGGCCGGGCAAGTCACAACCGGCGGCTCGTTGTCGATCACCGTCACGTCGAAGCTGCACTCGATCGCATCGTTACCGCAACTGTCGCTGACGTTGTAGGTCACGGTGGTCGTGCCGACCGGGAACACGTCGCCCGGCGTGTGCGAACCGGTGGGCGTCAGGTAACCGTCGCAGTTATCCCACGCCGTCGGCGGCGTCCACGTCACAACGGCCGAGCACAGACCCGGATCGTTATTAACCGTGATGTCTTCCGGACAAGCAACGAACTCAGGCGGGGTGGTATCCTCGACAGTGATGGTTTGATCACCCGTGGAGAAGTTCCCACAATCGTCGGTCGCGGTCCAGGTCCTCGTGATGGTGATCGGATCGCCGGGGCAGCCCGTGCCACCGCCGACGACGTCGCTGTACGCAATCAGCGGGAACAGGGTGCAGTTGTCCACTGCCGTGGCAACGCCCGTCTCCGAGCTACGGTAGTTCGCCACGACGGTGATGGGCCCCTCGTAGAAGTCCATCAGCGGGTCGGGGTCCGAGGACGAGTCGTAGGTCAGCGTCCCGGAGAAGTAGAACACACCGCTGAGGCCGAAGTTCGACATCGGCGAGTGGGGCGTCGACGGGGTGTACCAATGGTGGATCCCGTCGGACAGGAGAACGCCGGCGATGTTCGACGTATAGATCGTGCCGGATTGTTCCCAATCAAGCCGCGTGATGAGCACGTCGGTCGCAATGTCGCCCGGCGAAGGGCTGCGGACGATGCTGTTGTAGACGATCGCGGCCGGATTCGCCGCGCCGCCCGGTTTGTAATCATCCATGGCCCAGATCACCGGCATGGGGTTGCTCGGCCCGGCGCCGTCGTAGTCGTAGGCGATCACCGGGGGCGGAATGACCGTCCCGTCGGCGGTCGGCGCCGGCAACACGATGTCATAACCGAATTGCGTGGCCGGCGGGGTGAGCCCACTGTACAAATCGTTGAAGCTCGTGCCCGGGATGCCGGTCAACGGCGTCGTGTCGAAGTGGAACTCGCTGCCGTTGAGGTTCGTCGCGGAGTACTGGGTCTTGAGGTACGCCTGGTTGGCCGGGTTTTCACCCAGGCCGTTGTCGTTGTAGTAGATCGCGATGCCGCCCGTGGTGGCCACGCCGTAGAGCAGGCCGGGATCGGCATCTTCGATGCACTGGACGGATACGTCGGCCGGAACCGTGAGCACCGGGGCCTGCCAATCGATCGTGATGTTCGTCAGATCGAGCAGATCGTCCGGCACGAGCGGGGCGCTGCCGCCACCGGGAACCGCCTTGGCCAGACGGGTCTCGAACGGGAAGCCGGGGTCGCGGAAGGTCACGGCGTCCGCCAGGTCGCAATTCTCGTCCAGCACAGTGAAGACGATACTGGCCATGGTGATCGGACCTACGTCCATGTAACCGTTCGGCTCAGTCGTGGGGATACCAACCGCGTAGTCAATGGTGTCGGCACCCACAACCTCGTGCACGACCTCAGTGAAAGGAGGATCGCCCGGGCTGATGCTGAAAAAGCTGAGGGCCGTATTGTCGAAAGCCAGGTAGAACCCGCCGCCGAGGATTTCCTCGCTGGCACCGGTCGTGAGCACGATGTCAACGGTGAGCGTATCGACGCCGATCTCCAGGCAGGTGTCATCGGGCTCGAGCGTCAGCACGGTCGGCCCGGGGATGACGTTGATCGTGTAGTCCTCGACTTCGCCGTAGTCCGTTGCGCCACACGGCTCAAGCGTGGGATCAAAGGACCCATCCTGGATGCGGACGCGCAGGCGAGTGTCACCCACTGCCGCGCCCCACGGCGGGATAATTGTGGCGGTATAAGGACCATAACCGGGCGAACCTGCCAGGGCGATGAACTCGCCGGCGTCGTCGAAATCATAATCCCGGTTCCAGTCGATCCACAGTCCGCCGAGGTCACTGCTGTACGGACTGCCGAGCGTGATGGTGATGTCATAGCTGCCACCGACCTCCATGGTCGTGGACAGGGCGGTGTAATCCCCATAGCCGCCGGGGCTGTACCCCGTGCCGAGGGGATCATTGTCGATGCTGCCGACTTCGACACGGTCGATGTACTCATAGTCGCCGGCTGAGGCATCGCAGTACCAGCCGATGCATGTGACCGAGGCGCAATCGGTGCCGTCGCCCTGGAAAATGCCGCCCGCGTTGACGCACTCGCACTCCGTGGTCGGCTCGGTGCAGGTGCCGTTCTGGTGGCAGCACGCGCCAGAGTATGGGATGGAGGGACCGGTCAGGCAGATGGCCAAGTCCACGTCGTTCACGTCGGTATCCTGATACGAGAACAAGTCGCCGTCTTCGCTGCCGGCCCACATGAACGAGCAAGTATCGCCGTCGACGTCCTGGATCGACACCCAGCCCTGCCGCAACGTGCAGCATGGGCTAAGGACCGGTACCGAGTAGTACTTAAGTTGGTAGGCCCCGCCGTAGAAGATGCCCGTGTGAACAGGGCTCAGGGTCTCGGTATACACGCAGACGGGGTTGGCGATGTCCGGGTGCCCCGTGCCGTCATCCGGATAGAAGATGATGTCGAAAACGACCGGGTCGTCGTCGCATTCAATCCAGCCGCCGGAATGCATGAGATCGATGCCCCACCAGTGAATGTCGCAAATCTCGCCATCCACACAGTAGTTCTCGTACACGATATAGCCGAGGTGCACGTCGCTCGTGATGAAAATCCACGATCCGCTCGGATCGATGGGTAACTGTGCGAACAGCGAATCCGGCGGGCACTCCGGCGGCGGCGGACACTCGTCGATCGTCAGGTCAAAGGCCGTGCAGTCCGGACTCGGCCAAGTGTCGACCATGATGTAATACGTGCCGGCCGTCAGATTGACGTGCAAACTGGCGCTGCTGGAACCGCCGTCAAACGCTATGCACGGATCACCCGGCGGGCACACGCTGTCAATTGCGAGGCCGATCCACGAGCCGGTGGCCGTGATGTCCAGGCAGATATCGCTGGGCACGATCAGCTCATAGATCATGTCCTCGCCGTCGTCGTAGTCGCCCAGGCAGGTGGCGTTGTAGTCATCGACCCGGCCACAGGTGCTGTTGCTGTCGCTAAACGGCAGGGGGACCGTGTTCAGATCGATGATGAACGGATCGCCGCAATTGTCGCCGGGCGTCGGTGCGGCGCTCAGGGCGATGTCGATCTCGTAGTCGCCACAGCTTGAGCCGTAGCCGTCCACGACGAAGTAATAGGTGTTTCCACCGGTAAGCGAAAGATTCAGGATCTCGGACTGAGTACCACATTCATCGTCGGCGCAGGCATAGAGCGGATCGACGCATGCGTTCTCATAAACCAGCAACGAGGTGTCATAGCTCGAGTTGCACAGACTGATGTCAACAGTATCGTTCGCGGCCGGTGTGTAGACATAAACCAGGTCCGGTCCGAGGCCCGTATCGGTGTACGGGCAGGTGCCGTCCGTCTGGTAGTCGTTGTTGCAGGAGCAGGTGTTGCCAGTGTCGTTGAACGGCAGGGTTGTCACCGGGAGTGCGGTGCCGCAGGTATCGGCAGGGCAGCCAACCGGTGCGGTCCAGTTGAGAGTAAACGTGCCGCAGTCACCCGAACCGTACCCGTCAACGATCACGTAGTACGTCGTCCCGGTCGCTAGCGTTACCGTGACCTGGGACTGGACACCACAGGAGTCGCCATTACACGCGAGCCAGACGCCCGGGCAGCCGCCGCCGGTCTCTTCGCGGATCATGAGGCTGGTGTCCCAGGTTTCTCCGCAGAGGTCAAAGGTCCAGTTGCCGTCGGTGTCCACCTGGAACTGGTAGATCACGTCCGGACTGCCTGACCCGTAATAGTTGCAGGGCGAGCCGTCGTTTTCATAATCGTTGGTCATCCCGCATGTGCCGGTGGCATCGGACGTGCTGCCATTCCCGGACAGAGTTCCGAGGTCGGCGGCGGGACAAGCATCCGCACCGTCCAAGCGCAAGCTATCGTTCGGATCCTCCTTTCCCTGATCGGCGGGTAGCCGATGGCCTTCATCCGACTGTAGATTGGCCCTGCTCACGCCCGCGGGTGTGATGTCCGTGGCCGTGACGGCGCTTGTACAAAGCAGCACGACGCCTAGAAAACAAAGTGTCTTCTTCCAATTCATTCTTACTACCTCCATTGCGTGTGTTTGAAGTGCTTGAAGTAATACAATTGCGATACGGCCTATACGGTTTATCTAAGACGGGCGTTTGCCGGTAATGACACCCTGCCGCCCGAAAATCTGATTGTCCATCCCAGGATGATTATGACCCGTCGAACCCGTTATTAGCCCCGCTTGGGCACGCGCGACAGATATGCACCCCACTGGCGACATCGGGCCAGACTCACAAAGGCGGCGCAGGACCGAACGGCTGACCCGCGTTCGGCCCGCGCCCACCTCGATATTCAACAACTATCGCCGACGCCGCAGCACCAGGGCACCGAGGGCCAGCAGGCAAAAACTCGCCGGCTCGGGGATGATTTCCACCGCGGCCGGCCCGCCGACCTCTCCGACCACGTTGTACGTGCCGGACATGACCTTGGTGTAGCCCATGGGATTCGGCGGCAACTGTAGGCTCGGCAGGATGCTCACGAGTGTTTCGGGGGTCTCCGCCAACGCCTGGAACGTAATGGTCGTCAGCAAGGTTCCTTCCTGGGTGATATCCATCGTGTCACCCAACAACATCCCCGTCCACATGCCGTCGCCGTCGGCCGGCGGATCGGCCTCATTGAACCCGAACGAATCACCGGGGATGAACCCTGACGACGTCCAGAAATCATCGTAGCTGCCGGTCAGTTGCAGATAGGTCGTGTCCCAGGTGATGATCGTCTGAGCCGCCGCTATCTCCCCGACATCCGGCGGATCCGGGTCGTCCGGGTCCGGGACGTAAACGCCGAAGATCCCAATCTCGACCGGATCAAGGACATAGACGGTTTGGTCCAGCGGCCGCCATTCGAGGTCGATGGTGTACGCGCTTTGTGCCGGAACCGCGCTTAATAGTCCCATCACCAGGCACGCCGCGCCGACCGCCATTCCTCTCCTGCCTAACTTCAACATATGCCACTCCTCTCGTTGCCTCTCATACTGCTGAGCTTCCAGAGCGGCGGCGCGCGGCCGGCTGGGCCACGCGCCGCCCGTTCTCAGGTGTATGCTATTGACGCCGGCCCACGCCGCGGCGGTCGGGCCGCTCGAGCGGGGTCTCGTCAGTATCAGCTTCAAGCGACTCGTTGTCAACCGCTCCGACGCCGCTCGTCTCATCTTCGGGCAGGCCGCCTTCGAGGAACAGGGCGACGTCGTTCATGTCGAGCACGCCGTCGTGGTTCATGTCGGCCGCCGCCACGTGCGCCAGACCCATGGCCCGCAGCTCGCGAACCGTGATCGAGCTCCGCGGCGCGGCGCCCGCCATGAGCGTGCTGCAACAGGGCGTATCACCGACCAGCATGTAGTTGGTCGTGATGAAGGTGAAGTCGGAGACATCGACCGAGCCGTCGCCATCGGCGTCGGCGTGGACCGTGAACTCACCGCACGGCGTACTGCCGTCCGGATCGCCAGGGGCGCTACTATTGTAGTTCGCACCGTACTCGGTGATGAACACGCCGAAGTCGACGATGTCGATGAAGTCCACGCCCCAATCGGCGATGTCATCGTAGTAGTCGCCCTGCAACAGCATGTTCGCGACGGTGAAGTCGGCATCGTACTGGCCGCTGACGATCGTCGGGGTGACGGTCACCAACAGCGTGTGCAGCTTGTCCTGGGCAGTCACGCACGTGTAGCCGCTCGAGCTGCACGGCAGGTCCGTAAAGGTTGCCGAGCCAAGCCCGTTGCCGCCGACATTTGCGAACGTAACGTCCTTCTCGAAGACCAGCGGCGTGGGATCTGGACAGGCCTCGTAGAACGTAAACGTGATGCAGCGGGTGAAGCCGCCCGCCACGATTCCGCCCTGGATCTCGACGTCCACGACGAAGTTGTTGAACGCCAGCACGGCGACGTCAAACTCGCAGGTGACGTCGTTGCCGTAGATGTCCGTCGCCGTGTACACCACGTGCGTCGTACCGGCCGGGAAGGTGTCACCCGGGCTGTAGTTCGAGGTGAATGACTGCATGCCGCAGTTGTCGTCGGCCGTCGGAGCCGTCCAGGTCACCACCGCTTCACACGTGCCAGCATCAGCGTTGACCTCGATGTTACTCGGGCAGCCGCTGATGACCGGGTCCTCCGTGTCGTTTACCGTCACGTCAAACTCGCAGGTGATGTCGTTGCCGTAGATGTCCGTCGCCGTGTACACCACGTGCGTCGTACCCACCGGGAACGTGTCGCCCGGACTGTAGTTGGACGTGAAGGTGTCGATGGCGCAGTTGTCGTCGGCCGTCGGAGCCGTCCAGGTCACCACCGCCTCGCAGACACCCGGATCGTTATCCTGCGTGA
>JAGMDK010000340.1 GCA_023128695.1 Phycisphaerae bacterium | reverse complement strand
CCCGCCAAAACTGTCATGCACCCGGCACAGGCTGGGGCTGAAACCCGTCCTTGACTCAATACGGCGAATTCGCGATGATGATTGTGGCTGCATACGTGGTCGATTTCGAGCATTTCGGGGTAGATGACGGTGACATCGCGACCGCCGAGCCCGGTTACTGAGCTTTTGGCCGCCGTGGGGCGGGGGGAGACTGCTGCGCATGAGCGGCTCTGGGCGGCGATTTATGACGAGTTGCGGCGAGTGGCCCATATCCAGATGGCCCACGATTCGCCGGGTCGGACGCTTCAGCCGACCGCGCTGGTTCACGAGGCGTACTTCCGGCTGGTCGGGGACGGGAACGTCCAGTGGGCCAATCGGCGACATTTTTTCGCCGCCGCCGCAAAAGCCATGCGACAAATCCGCATAGATGACGCACGGAAGAGAAACAGACTGAAGCGCGGCGGCGGTCGACGGCCCACTCCGCTCGACGACAATCAGGCGATCTTCGACCAGGTTCCGACCGAGGTGCTGGCGGTGGACGAAGCCCTCAGCCAATTGGAGCACACGAACCCGCGCCAGGCCGAGGTGGTCATGCTGCGGTACTTCGCCGGATTGACTCGTGAGGAGATCGCCGACGCACTTGATCTGTCGCCCCGGACGATCGACAACGATTGGCGTTTCGCGCGGGCATGGCTGCATCGGGAGTTGAGTGGCGAGTAGCTGTCAGCTATCAGCCGTCAGCCATTGGCTGTCAGCCATCAGCTATCGGCAGCGGCTGGTTGGTGGCGGATTGACAGAACGAGAACTCATGCAGGACTTTCGACAACTGGTAGTCTAGGAGAAGGCCCACAAGCTGGGGCTGGCTGTCTACAGAGCAACGGCGGGTTTCCCGGCCGAGGAACGATACGGGCTTACCAGCCAGATGCGGCGGGCGAGCACGTCGATACCGGCGAACATCGCCGAGGGCTGCGGCATCGGCTCCGACAGGGCTTTCTCCCGGCACTTGCGTATCGCGATGGGCTCGGCATGCGAACTGGAGTACTACCTCGTTCTCGCCAACGAACTCGGTCTGCTAAAGAAAGCAGACCATGATGCGCTCGCGCCGCAGGTGAGCGAGGTCAAGCGCATGCTGGCCACGCTCATCAAGAGGCTGAGAGTCAATGGCTGAAGGCTGATAGCTGATGGCTGATGACTGATAGCTACGACTGTCAACGTGCCCAGGAAGTTTTCGAACTGGCGGTGGCTCGACCGCCACAGGAGCGGGCCGCGCTGCTGGCCGAAGCTTGTGGCGATGACGAGGAGCTACGGGCCGAGGTCGAGTCGCTGCTGGAGCATGATAAGCAAGCCAGTGACGACTTTATGCGGCCGCCGGAGCCGCCTCCGAGTTTTCGACTTATGGAACCGCCGGAGGGGCCTGATCCGCTTATCGGCGAGACGGTCGGCCGGTACCAGATCAAGAGCCTGATCGCGTCGGGCGGGATGGGGGCCGTCTACGAGGCCGTCCAGGAGCAGCCCCAGCGGACCGTGGCGTTGAAAGTAATGAAACGCCATGTCGCCTCACGCTCGGCACTGCGCCGCTTTCAGCTTGAATCGCACGTTCTCGGCAACCTGCGGCATCCCAACGTCGCCCAGGTCTATGAAGCGGGGATGCATGACGATGGCAAAGTGCAGGTGCCGTACTTCGCGATGGAGTACATCCCCGATGCGAAGACGATCATCGAGTACGCCGAGGAACGGGAGCTCGGCACTCGTGACCGGTTGCGGTTATTCGCCAAGGTCTGCGACGCCGTCTATCACGGGCACCAGAAGGGAATCATCCACCGCGATCTGAAGCCCGCCAACATCCTGGTGGACCCGACCGGCGAGCCGAAGGTGATTGACTTCGGCGTAGCGCGGGCGACCGATTCAGACATAGCCATCACCACTATCCAGACGGACGCCGGCCAGCTCATCGGCACCTTGCAGTACATGAGCCCGGAGCAGTGCGCGGCCGACGCGTCGGACCTGGATACACGGAGCGACGTCTATTCCTTGGGGTTGGTACTGTACGAGTTGCTGTGTGGGCAATTGCCATACGATGTGACCCGCTCGTCGATACTGGCCGCTGCCCGGGTGATATGCGAGGAGGCACCGGTCAGGCCCAGCGGTGTAAACCGGACACTGCGCGGCGACCTGGAGATGATCGTGCTGAAGGCGCTCCAGAAGGATCGTGAGGAGCGCTATCAGTCGGCCGCGGACCTGGCCCGCGACATCCGCCACTATTTAAACCGCGAGCCGATCGAGGCGCACCCGCCGACGGCGTGGACGCGTACGCTGCACTGGGTAGCGCGGCATCCGGTACTAGCGACAAACGCAGTCTCGCTTACCATCGCTGGACTCATTATCGCTGGAACTCTTATGTCAATCTGGGCCTTCAATCGACGACCGCACAGGGTCTGGCTCAGCGATGACCAGCGCGAAGCACGACTACTATCATTCATCGGCGGTGTTCTCCAAACTTGGACTATCGAGCCGCCGGGCAAGTTCATCTTTGCACATTTAATCGAGCGACCTACACAGCTCGGCGGCGGCAAGTTGGCTTTACTTGGGATGTGCCAATCGACGGACGTTCGTTTTCCCACCGGTCTGTGCGTTGTTGATACCAACGGCGATCTCGACGATCCGATCTGGACCGGCAGGATCAAAACAAAGGACATTCTGCCAGAACTCGCAGAGCGAGGTAGTGTCGCCGAGCATTTCAGCGCTCATGATTGTTGGACCTTCGATGTATTCCCGGAGGAGCCCGGCCCGAAGGTACCCGAAATCGTCGTATCATATACCAACGGCCGTCATTCACAACGAGTGCTCCGCATCTACGATCTCAGCGGCAATTGTCTCTATCAGGTGTGGCATGATGGTACGATCCCTCTCTGCTACTGGATGTCCGATCCCCGGCTGCTGGTATTCGCAGGCGACTATCACCGGCCATACTGGGATGGCGGCAAGCTCAAAGGAGACCAGGTCAAAGCACTCGTTGTTTTCGCTCTGCACCCGGAACGCGGCCAACTCGGTGATAATTATCTCCCGACCGAACCCAGTAACGACCCCTTGAGCCCCGTCTGGTATCTGCGTCTGGAACCAGTGGAGACAGCGGATATCGCGAATTGGAGCCCGCTCTGTGAGCCTGATCCACCGCACGAGGCGGGGAGCCATGTTACAATCACCGTGCAACTCGATGGACGGGACCGCAACACCGTCTGGTGGGTCATTGATAAAGACGGCTGGGAGATGGAAGAGACGCGTGATTGGACCGACACCTACAAACGCAACCAGAACCTACCGGACGGCCACCCGGACAAGCTGCCCGATCCAAACACATTCGAGCTCGTTCCGTGGTCCCTAGCCGAATAGGCTGCGAGAAAGGATTCTCGCACCAGCGAGTAGGTCCCACAACGACGTCCGGGACAGAGCCCGGACGCTACATTGCCTGTTGCAGCGGACTGTCAGGGCCGCGGCGGAGTCGGGGGCTGATATGGCCGGCCTTGCTGGTAGAGTTCGATGCGCTGCTTGATCTTGTCCACGACCAGTGCGTTCCCGGCGGCAAGAGCAAGTTGCAGGGCCTGCTCCGCCGACTGAATCGCCGCGGTGAATTGACCGGCTTCCGCATAGCACACGCCCAGCACGTCGAGCGGCTCGATCTGGTGGTACTCCGTCAACTCGCAAGCTCGTTTGGCGAACTCGACCGCCTTGGTGCCGTCACGCATTTTCGGGTCGGGGGCCGTGGCCAGGGTCCACGCCAAGTCGCGCAGCATCCGCGGGTCATTCGGTTCGTGCCGCACGGCCAACGACAGATGTTGGATGGCTTCGTCAATCCTGCCCAGACCGAACATGACCTTGCCGAGGCTGTAGTGTGCGGAAGCATGTTCGGGCTCGATCCGCACCGCCCACGACAGATGTGTAACGGCCGCTTCGTTGTTTCCCCGCCGAGCCAGCAATTCCCCCAGACCATAGTGCGCCGTGGCGTTGTTCGAGTCGTGGCGTAAGGCCTCGGAGAAGTGCGTCGCGCCTTCCCGAAACATGCCCTTGGCACACAGGAGAGACCCCAGTGTACTATGAGCCTCAGATAGCTCGGGCTTGAGTCGCACTGCCGCCGATAGATAAGAGATCGCCTCGTCAATCTTCCCCTGACGAAACCGGAGCAGCCCCAGGTTATAGTGGGCACTGGCCTCGTTCGGGTCGCGGCGCAACGCCTCCAGCAGGTGGTTCGTACCTTCGGTAATCAGGCCCTGGGTGAGGAGCACGCCGCCCAGGTTGCCATGAGCGATGGCGTTGGCGGGATTCAATTCCAGGGCCTTGCGGTACTCCCTGAGCGCGCCGTCAAGGTCGTCCTCGCGCCGGAACGCGTCGCCGGCTCTGACATAGGAGAGGTCATCCAGAAACCGCTCGCGAATGGTCTTGAGCGCGGCCGGCTCGAGGGCGACAAACTCCGGTATGTTGGCGGCCCGGTCCGGGTCCGTGAAGTGCTCCAGCAGAACCGGGGGACTACTGCGACCCTGTTCGTCAATGTGGGTCAGAAAGAGTTGCGTGTAGGGCGTATTCGCTTTCGACGAGAACACCAGCCAGCGGCCGTTGGGTGACCAACTATGCCATGAGTTCATCAGCTCGGTGTTGCAGCGCAGCCGCCGGGCCGTGCCGCCCGTGGCCGGGATGATGTATAGCTCGCTGTCCGGTTGCAGCAGCATGAAACTCATCGCCTTGCAGAACACGATCCACTTGCCGTCGGGCGAGTACTTCGCGAAGTAGTTGCTCAGGCCGTTGTGCGAGGCTCCCGCGAGCGGCTCCGGCTGGCCCCCCCTGCCGTCATTAAAAGGGATTCTGTACAGGTCGAACTGGAAGATCTGGCCGCCCTCCAGGAATCCCGCGCACTCTTCGGGTGCCAGCAGCACGCTGCCCTTGTCACGAATGGTCTTGAGGTGGTACACCTCGCCGCGGGCGAAGACGATGTATTTCCCGTCGGGGCTCCAGGTCGGATTGCTCTGCACATACCGTGGATCGTCGGCCCCCGGCAAAGACTGAAAGGTGCCGGTCTCCTTGGAATACACGACCAAAATACCCTTGATCGGAAAGAAGAGCTGTGAAAACGCCAGGTTAGGCTTCGGAACGAAAACCGAGCGGTCCTTCGCCGTGCTCACCGCGTACCTGCCGTCCGGCGAGACCTGAGAAAGCAGACCGAAGGTGTGTTCCCCGTCACCGCGACGATAATCGCTCCAGGTGATGATCTCGTCCTGGGTAAGGACTATCTCCTCCTTGACCGGCGTGAAAGCATACGAGCCCTTGTCGTTGGCATAATCGACGTCCATGCCGAGCATGCCGCCGTTGGCGGAGAAGGAGTGGCAATTGCCGCAGACCGGCAGCTTCTCCAGCACGATGGGCGGCTGCCGCGGCGAAGAAATCGCCCCGAACCGCCAGCGGATGTTGGTAGGGTCTTTCACGGCCTCGATGAAGGGCAGGTTGACCTCGCGGTAGAAGATGGGGGCCCCGACTTCGTCCTTTGACGTACGGAAGGCGAGGCCGGCACCCGACAAGACCGTTTCCGGCGAGCGCTGCCTGGTGCCATGCACGGCAACCCGGGCCGGTTTCTCCAGCGACCGCTTCTTAATGGCCTCCCACTGTGCCGCGGCGGGCGTCCATTCCGGGCGCTCCACACGGAAGCTCAAGGCGTCCCGATCGTCGGCGAACGTGATGGTGATCAGCCAGGAGTCGCTCTCGGGGTGCGTGTCGGTCCAGCGAAATGTCGGGGGAATGATTTCCGGCGGAAAGATCGTCTCGTCGAGCGGGTAGTCGATGGTCAGGCCGCCGACCTCCGCCATGGTGTTATCCCTGACAAGCGTTTCACCTTTCGGCGTTTCAACCTCGCGGCAAGAAAGCAACGAAGCCGTCGCCAGCGCGACGGCCCCAGCACACCCGCGCAGGCGGAGATGGCACGTCACGGGCAGAGGGAAAAACGTGCCGCCCGCATCTTTCATACATCGGTATTCGGGCATGGAATCATTCTAACGACCGACCAAACTTGATCCAATGTGCGGAATCTATGGATCAAACGTAGGGTTGGCACGGCCCACCACAAAGAGTCTTGGTGGGCAATGCTCATCCTACGCGACTTCGTGTCCTTCGTGCTCTTCGTGGTTGGAAATGGAACCACGAAGAACGCGAAGGACACGAAGAGGCATAAGACCCTTTTTTAATGCCTCCTCAGCAGAATTCGTGG
>JAGMDK010000034.1 GCA_023128695.1 Phycisphaerae bacterium | reverse complement strand
GCGGGCGAGACGCCCGCGCCACCCACAAGATTACAATGGACAGTCCACTAGGCGTTCGGCTGCCAATGTGCCGCGAAAACGCACGACTGTTGCGTTACCGCACACGATCCGCGCTTTTGCACGTGTGCGGCATTGCGCGGCACGGCTGCAATTGCGCAGCACGGCTGCAATTGCGCAGCACAGTAGCAGTACTGCAACACGCCGGTCGCGGCGCGGCAGACAGGAATTTGCGCACATTTTTGCAGGAACCCGTCGGGGCCGGTGTAAAAGGGGTGCCCTGGTATGGCCGACGTGGCGTCCGCGGCGTTCTCACTATCTGTGTGGCTCTCGGCGTCCGCGGCGCTCGTCGGCCGGCTCGTAACGGACCACAAGCCTCAGCGGCCTGAAACCAGCCTCAGGGTCAGGCCGAGCGAGGGTGCCGTGGGAGGACGTTGGCGAATGGGCCAGGACCGAGATACTCACCATGTCCCAGCGCACATGGCGGTTTGCCTCCGACGGTCCTTGACCCACGAACGTCTCTTTTCCTCCTTTGGCTGTCGTCGGGCGTGCCCCGCGCGCGTCCGGCGGCCCTGTTTGACATCGATGGCCAGGAGAAACGTACGGGCGGGAGCGATTTCGGCCCGGCTCACGGTCCTCAGGACGCAAGTGCCGCGGAGTAATCCAAATTGCAACATGAAAAAAGACCGCTTTGCACATCGCATCCGCTCCCCGCCCCACCAACTCGCCTGAGCAGTATGCTCTTCCGAGAATTCTTCTTGTGGCCCGTTGAAAGACGCTATTAACGATGTGATACTTAACAGGAGATAAGTAATGCTTACTCTGAGTAACAAACATCCGCAGGCACTTTGTATAATGAAAACCTTTACTGAAAAACAAATCAGAATCAGAGCTCGTAGAGACTGGCAGTTTTTCAAGTTCATTTGTTCTGTTGTGGCCCTAGCACCACTTCTCTTTCTGCCGACGCCGAAAGTGTTGGCAGATATTCCTGACCCCTATACCAACTGCGCTGGCGACCCCATCACTCCCACTGAGTACATGGATCTGATGGTAGCGTTCAACAACCTGGACACGAACTTCTATCAGCAGCTCTTCATCGAACCGTTCGACTACTGCGGCGAAGTCCTGACTCTGGATCATCAGCCACAGGTCGACGTGGTCGAGCGCGTGATCAACGGCGAGCTGAAAGAGTACTGGCCTACGGTTCAGGAGTCCATATACGGAGAGCGACTGAACCAGGACTATGTATGTGAGAGCTTCACGTTTGAGCTGGTCGAGTTCTGGCCGTATGACGTCGACGACGTCGTGTGGGCGCTTGCTCAATGGGACTACCAGCTCGACCCTGACACTGAGGCAACTCTGCGTGCAGGCAACTACATCAACGGTCCAGTGTGGGGCATCATCCACGCCCCACTTGGCGACATGAATGTCTTCGGCCATGTGATTAGTGTGGACCTGGAAGGTGCTCCTCCTGGTGAGCGCCGGACTCAGCTCATCCTGAGTTCCGAGATTTTGGAAGATGAGTTAGTAGAGGCGTACACTCGTCAGCAAATCATCAGTGATCTTGCCTACGGCACCTTGCTAGATCCGATGGCAGGTATCCAGTCCGGAGAACCTCTTCTCCCGGATTCGACAGATGTGTATCACAATCAGGCTAAGCCCGGAGGCGACCCCAATCGCCCGCCCGCACCCGGGCCGGCAGCACAATGCCATATGGCACACAACACTTGCTACGGAACTGTGCAGGATACCTACTACAGCAACATCGATCAGAGCCGAAACAACTACCATACCTGCCTTCTAGTCGCGGCCATTGCTGCAGCTGTGGCTGCAGCCGTCTGCATCTTCACAACAGGCTTTGTTGGTACTCTAGGTTGCCTGGCAGCGGCTGCTGTGGGATTGGTCGCAGGTGCAGCGCTGATCTGCAGAGTGCAGCAGCGAACCCGCGACCAAAACCATCTGCTTACAGCCAACGCAGCTTTTGTAGCCTGCGAACGAGCTCTGGAGTTGTGTCTGGCTCAGATCAACCAAGGCAATCAAGGGCTCTAATCCCTACGGAGGTGCACAGTGAAAACCTTCGCAGTGATTTCCTTGATCGGGATTCTGCTGTTTTTGTGTCGTCCATGGACTGTAGATCTCAACCACAGCTCCACTGAACTGCGCAACGACAGCAATACCCCCGCACGAGGATTTAGGGATGTTGTCGTGCATGTCTGCCTCTTTGGCGGACCCCTGCTTGTGGTTTCCGGGCTCAGCAACTTGCTACGGTTCCGAGATCCCAGCAAACGGGAATGTGGCCTGCAAGGCCGTCGGTATAGGTGGAGCATATGGACCTTATGGGTTTGTTGTGGTGTTCTTACCTTTCCAATCTGGGTGTCTTGCAGCTTACACCTCTTAGGCCTTAGCCCGTATCAAGTCGGACCATCTAATGATGAACTATACCGAAACCTAAGCTGGTACATCTGGCCATGTATGGTTGCTCTGAGTCTTGGTCTGACTATCCTCGTCGCAATCTTCGGAATGCGAAAAAACCACAAGCTGGAGCAGATGCAAGCTGCAAAGATGCCTGTGTGCAGATTTTGTGGGTACGACCGTCGCGGAGACAGTAATCCGCACTGTCCCGAGTGCGGTAATAAGCAGTTCTACACAAATGACTGAAAGGATGTGTGTCTTCAGTTCGTAGGATGCGTCTTGACGCAGCATCCTCTTGGTGCGTCAAGACGCACCCTACCTTGCTGAAGTCCGTAGGATGTGTCTTGACACATCATCCTCTTGGTGTGTCAAGACGTACCCTACCTTGCTGTGTCATGAGTGCGGCTACAACCTCACTGGCAACACGAGCGGCAAATGCCCTGAGTGTGGAGAGCCATGCGATCCAACCCAAAGGACTACGTGCGCACTAACACCCAGTACACCTACCTGATGAATCTGACCTCGGTTCTTGTGGTGCTGCGAATTGGGACGGCTTTCCGTCC
This sequence comes from Phycisphaerae bacterium, assembly GCA_023128695.1. GTDB lineage: Bacteria > Planctomycetota > Phycisphaerae > UBA1845 > Fen-1342 > JAGMDK01. The sequence goes on along the minus strand of JAGMDK010000034.1, from coordinate 11,400 downwards.
CCTTCGCCGCACTCCGGGTGCCATGTCCACGCTTGTCGTGGACATGTTCCTTCGGATTCGTAAAAGCATGGCCACGCAAGCGTAGGCCATGCTACCCGCCGCCCGGTCACTATTGGACTATTGCGGCAGACTATCAAGAATCATCCGTCGTGGCGGGTATGGCCGTCCGGTCGGAGAGCGGCAGTGCCTGCGCTGGAGACTCAGCGCCGTCGGAGGAACGTGACGCCGGCCAAGAGCAGCAAGCCGAGCGTGCCCGGTTCCGGCACGGGGGTCGGCGTCATCGACGGGCCGGTCCACGGCGCGCCGCCGACGAGCGGCGGGACGCCCTCAGCCAATCCGTACGGCTCGCCGAGCAAGAGGCCGGCGTCCGGCGTCATGCCGCCGCCGGCCGGCAGGTCGTTCAACCAGGCTTCGAGCCCCAACTCGCGACCCCAGAAGGACAGCCCCTCGACCGGCTCCGCCGGATTACTCCCCGGCGATCCCGGCCAGTAGCCCGGCATTGAGATGTCGGTAGGAATCATGAAGCCAGTAAAGCGATGAGGATAGTAACCAGAGGTATCTGGGGTATCTTGTTGATCACCGCTGAGAACATGGCCGGGGCTGACATACTCAGGAATGCCCCATGTGTTGCCCGGGCCGCGTTGCGCTAGAGCTGAGGACGCCAGCAACCAAGCGGACATGAAAACACAAAGACCTGTAAGCGAGAACGAAACCCGATTGTGTATATAGGTATGGTTCATGCCTTAGTGCCTCTTCGAGTTCTGGACTAACACGCCATTCTCAATCAGATTCCAGCCGGCCTGCCGAAAATGAGGGAACCGGCCGATTATTCCGGCGATGAGCTTTAGATCCTCCGCATCCAGCATCTGGGGCACATCAAACCCCGTTGCATCTGAAACTTGCTGGTGCAACACGTACTGTATCGCGACGGCCCGCTCCAGCAAAGGCCAGTTCTTGAAGCGGCGGGTGATCTCCAGCAATTTATTACTGAAAATCGCCACCGACTGCTGAAGCTCTCGGCCCCCCAGGTGCCGGAAAGCGATGTTGGCACCGAAGTCGCACCACCAGCCGTAACTCTCCAACCAGTCACCTTCCGGCCATGGTTTGTCTTCGTCCAAGTGTGACAGTTCGGCAAGGATATCAACAACCGTTTGTTGTGGAGCACGCAAGCCTAACTCGACATCCACCTCGAGCAACGCACCCTGACATGTGTGAGCGACCCCTGCCAGGTGTTCCCCGCCCGTGTCGCGTGCGATTTGCAAGTATAGGGGTTCCGCCTGCTCGAGATCCTTCTTCGCACGTTCCGCGATCGTCTGTGCATCCGACGGCTTGGTCGCCAGCATCCGGCGGAGCGTGTTACCCCGTACGTACAAGCAGAAAGCCTGACATTCGCGATCCGTTGACGTGGCGGGCGGGTCTTCCTCCAGGCAATCCAGAACGTACTGCGCGACGGCAATAGCTTGCGTATAATCCCTATGGTTGTAATACGTATTGGCGAGGTCGGCTTGCAAGCCTAAACGTTGGATTCTCGATATGCCAGATGTTTCGATCCCGCGTCGGTACGTCGCTAGCGACTCCATCAAACGTGCTTGTTCATCCCAACCACCTCCCTCAAGTCGGCAGGCCCGGGCCTTCTGATCGGGCGTCTTCGCGGCGACGAACATCTCCTGGGCCAACTCGGTCATGCGCTTGTAGTCGCCGCGCTGGTATGCCGCCAGCGCCTCCTGGTCGAGTGTGTCATAGTCTTTCGACGTGGACCGCGGGGTTGCGTCATGATCGCCGGTCCAGATATAATCCGCCACCGTGTCGAGCGACCATTCGAGGGCTTCGGAGAGCCCGCGCAGCAGGTCAAGTTTCGGGTTGTCGGTCTCCGGATACAGCCGGCTGCGGTCACGCCCCAGCACGTCGGCCAGTTCACCTCTCGAGATTTCCCGATAGGCCTGGGCCAGATCAATCAGCTTATGCAGCCGCTTCTTGCGCTCTACCCCGCTCGACATGTCCGTCCCCAACTCGACCATCACTGTCCTGGTTGCTCGTAAACGAAGATCATGACTTCATTTACTCTAACCGCAACCCCTTCCGGAAACAAGGGGGTTTTCACCCCAAGCGAATATTTTTTTTCTGCGCGGCCGGCGCCTCCGGACGCCGTTTCATAAGTCTCGCGACTAACAGTCCGCCGCAAAAGTCCTGTAGCGGCCGGCGGCTCGCAGGCCGTTGGCACGAAGCGGCTGTTCCAGCCTCCCACGGCCGGCGAGCCGCCGGCCGCTACGGGAATATTGCGGCGGACTGCTAAGGCAGCACATAAGAACCCCGCAGAGCCGCGGGCTGTCCAGCTCAGAATCATGGGTGGCGCAGGCGTCTGAGCTTGTGATTTTTTTCTGGGTGGGGCGGGCATCTTGCCCGCCAAGCGGCGATTGCGGGCTATAACAGCGGGGAGGACGCCCGCGCCACCCACAAGATTACAATGGACAGTCCACTAGGCGTTCGGCTGCCAATGTGCCGCGAAAACGCACGGCTGTTGCGTTATCGCACACGGTCCGCGCTTTTGCACGTATGCGGCATTGCGCGGCATGGCTGCAATTGCGCAGCACTCTAGCAGTAATGCAACACGCCGGCCGTAGCGCGGCAGACAGGAATTTGCGCACATTTTTGCAGGAACCTGTCGGCGGTGATGTAAAAGGGCTGCATCGGAATGGTCGACGCGGCGTCCGCGGCGTTCTCACTATCAGCGGCTCTCAGCGTCCGCGGCGCTCGTCGGCCGGCTCGTAGTGGACCACAAACCTCAGCGGCCTGAAGCCGGCCTCAGGGTTGGGCCGAGCGAGGGTGCCGTGGGAGGACACAGGCGAATGGGCCACGACCGAGATACTCACCATGTACCAGCGCACATGGCGGTTTGCCTCCGACGGTCCTTGACCCACGATTGTCTCTTTTCCTCCTTTGGCGGTCGTCGGGCGCGCCGCGAGCGCGTCCGGCGGCCCTGTTTGACATCGATGGCCAGGAGAAACGTACGGGCGGGAGCGATTTCGGCCCGGCTCGCGGTTCTCAGGACGCAAGTGCCGCGGAGTAATCCAAATTGCAACATGAAAAAAGACCGCTTTGCACATCGCATCCGCTCCCCGCCCCACCAACTCGCCTGAGCAACATGCTCTTCCGAGAATTCCATTTGTGGTCCGTTGAAAGACGCTATTAACGATGTGATACTTAACAGGAGATAAGCGATGCTTACATTGCGCGACAGACATCTAGGGGCCCTGCATATCGCCCTGCCTTTCGTTTTGGCCGCTTTTGTCGCCGTGTTTGGTTGGCATACTGGCGAGGCAATTGCCGGTCCGCCGGCTGCTTTGGAGCACTTTGCTTCCACGCCGGCAGACCCGTCGGCGACGCCGATCATGATCGTGTTCAATCCGTTTGCGGAGGCGCTCGACGATCCATTTTCCCTCTTTGCGGAGAGCGGAGGGCCGCTGATTGCGCACGATGAAGCCGAATTCGAGACGTTGCTCGGGCAGTACGAGTTCGATCCGCGGTTCATGGGGACGGTCGTGGTCACTGACGGGGTCATCTCGCCGCAGTGGCCGCCGTCGGACTTCGGCGACGCGCACGTTCGGCTGACCATCTTTGATCAAGCTACGCTGGATGAGTGGGAGCAAACGCAGTATACGCCGGGCTTTCTCCAGGACCCGCCGCGGATCATCGACGAGGTGCCGGAGATTGGCGAAGCGGTCTTCGACATGGAGTTGTGGCAGCGGGAAGGGCACGCGAGCATGGGTTACTACCACATGCGGGTCCGCGCGCCGGACGGGGCGATCGCGCTGGTGTCGGCCGAACACGAGACGCAGGTCGTGGCGAACCAACTCGTCGGTGGCGACAAAATGATCACGCGGGCGGGTCCCTGGTGGTGGCTGTGCTGTTTGTCGCAGTTTGTAATCTGCGAGACGATCCACCAAATCCTCCCATTTCTGCCGCTAAATTGCTATTCAGATTGCTGGTGGGCATGTCGTTGGGGTGGTGTCAGCAACCCATGCCACTCGTGTGACCCGTGGGGCTTGAGTTTGGTTTTGCGTTACTTTGTGCCCGGCGGACACTGAGATTAACGGCGTGCTCGACGTGTGCTATTGTCAGGTAGTATGAAACGGTAAATAACGTGGGGTGAAGCTCGAAGGTTTGATGCCTGGCGTTTCGCTGATCGGCTCGGCGGAGCGCCAGCTTCACCCCGTGAGATGTTGACTGGGAGGAGCGCGATGGTGGAACGAAGTATGTTAAAGGGCATGTTTGCCACGATCTTGATTGTAAGTATGCCGCTCGTTGGGGGTTGTTCGCTAAGTCCATGGCTGATATCGCCGCCGGAGATACCGGACGAATTAATTCCCGTACTCAGTGAGCCAAACCTGTTCACGGAGGACTATGACGATCCTCTGCACGACGTGGAAGTCGGGACAGTGATTGACGATCTAAGTGGATTGTCAGGTTGCTGGGGTAACGTTACAAGTCTGCAATCGACGCTTCCCGGTCGCGCTTTTGACACGTACCAGACGCTGAGCATCGATTACCAAAGCGGGAAGGCGAGTTGGCTGATCTACACGGATATTCTCGGTTTTGTGTCATCTGTGATCGTTCAGTCTGGCTCGTTCTCCACTGTCGGCGAAAATCAAGTTCTTCTTGAGTTGACGGAATACATGATGAGCGACCCGAGCACAGGAGAACTAGGGCAGCGCGAGGTGCTTGACAACGTGCGCTTAAAGCTAATGATCACGCTCAGCAGCGATCGGTTAAAAGTGCTGTTCCTGCCCGGCGATGACAGCTTGTCAACTGACGCGAACGAGGAGTTGTACGGAGAAGCGGAGATCTTCAAACGCTTTGAATGCCCCGAGTAGATCAGGTAGGGAGAAGGCGGCAAGGAGAAGGCCAAGCTGCGACCTAGAGCTTTCAGGTTGCTTCTCCGGGAGTCGCTTGGTAATAGTTGGAACCTGCGAGAGCCTGGACAACATGCTTGATTGACGTTGACCTCGGTTCTTGTGGTGCTGCGAACTAGGACGGCTCTCCGTCCCGTTCGCAGCACCCTGTCGTCACCAGAATAAGAAGGGAGACAAAGAATGTCACACGTCTATCGAAATCGGATTCCGTACTTTTCTCTGCTGCTTGCGGCGACCGTCTTCGCGGCCGGCTGCGGGATGGTTCCGTTTCTCGTGGGTCCGAGCGAATTGCCGGCCGAGTTGGCGTATGTCGTCGAGCACGCCGACGATTTCGCGCAAGAGATTGACGAGGCTTCACTCACCGAAGCCATGCGAGCCTCGCCGACCGGGATCGCGCTCGATGACCTGGGCGAGCTGGCCGGCTGTTGGGGGGACCTGATGCGCATCCCAACGACGCTTCCCAATCGTTCGCTCGATGTCTATCAAATTCTGCACTTTGAACCGGAGACGGGGAAACTAACCAGATTCTGCTCGCAGGACCTCGTCGGCGCGCTGACATTTGTCATCATCCAGTCAGGCCATGTATCCATCAACGACGACGGTCGCATCCTGTTCGAGGTGACCGAGATCAGGGCGAACGATCCGGAGACCGGTGAGCTGACGGACGCGACGGACAAATACTCTCGGCTGCCGCAATATGAGCTGCGCGCGACGCTGGACAACGATCAACTGAAAGCCGCGTTCGTGACCCCCGAGGACGATCCTTCCACGCCCGCGGGCTTTGCCGATGACATCGTGCTGATCCACAAACGTTTTGAATGCCCGGAGTAACAAAACGCCGCGGCCGGTGTATAAGGCGTGCCCTGGTATGGCCGACGCGGCGTCCGCGGCGTTCTCACTATCAGCGGCTCTCAGCGTCCGCGGCGCTCGTCGACCGGCTCGTAGTGGACCACAAGCCTCAGCGGCCTGAAACCAGCCTCAGGGTTGGGCCGAGCGAGGGACTCGTGGAAAGGTGTGAGAGGTCAAGGACCGTTCAACCCTCCCCGCGGCCGCGCGCGTGGCGGTTGGCACACAGCGGTCCTTGGCACCTCTTGCTCCTTTCCTCCTTTGCAGTCCGCCGCAAAAGTCACGTAGCGTCCGGCCCCCGTGCCGGACGTAGGATGAAAGCGGCGTTCTACGACCGGCACGGGGGTCGACCGCTACAGTCTGTGGGCGCCGGGGACTTTTGTGTACGGGCTGCATCTGATCGACATCCGGTTTTTCCTGCCCGAGGTCCAGACTTGCACAGAAAGACGCCTTTCATGGATAGCGTCCGGGCTCTGTCCCGGACGTACGGCCGGCACGGGGGCCGGCCGCTACAAACCCTCGCTCGTGCTTCGGGCTCGGATTCACATTGCTCAGCCCCGTGCTGCCGAATTACCCCGCCCAATTCTGCGTCGCAACAACGCCGCCAGCGCCAGCCAGGGGATCAGGATGTATCCCGCCGCGGCGATTGCGAGCACCGCCAAGTCCCGATAGACGCCGAAGTGGATCAGCGTGAAGGCCCGGACGGAGGCCGTGGCCCAGCCCGGCGGCGCCAGCATCACCGTGCAACCCACCTCGCCGAAGCACAGAATCGCCAGCAGCAGCCACACGACCAGGGCATCGGCGGCGAGAGCGGGCCAATACACGTGTCGTTGCAAAGCGAGCCAGTCGCAGCCGTCGACGCGGGCCGCCAACTCGTTCTCGACCGGCACACGTTGGACGCCGGGCAGCAGCAGCAGAATCCCGAACGGCAGAAAACGGACAACGTAGCCGAGCACGATGCCCCCGGGCGAGTCGTAGACCCAGCCGGTCCAGCCGGGATGGTTGAGCAAGCCGATCAAGCTGATGCCGGCCACCGGAGCCGGCAGGGCTAACAGAAGAACGACGGCCCCGCCGATGACCCAGCGCAGCCGGCGGGTGCGCAGCGCCCCCCACGCCAAGCCCACGGCGAAGAGAACCACGATTGTCGCCGCCGCCAGCGCCCCGAGCGCGGATACGAGCAACTCCTGTTGCAGATCGGCGGCGGCGGCGGCGAATTCCTGCACGGAGCCAATCCGCCGCAGCAGCGAGACCGTCGGCGGCCCCAACAACGCCAACCCGGCAACGAGGCACAGACCCGTGACGGCCCACCGCCCCAATCCGAGTGAGATCGTCCGCGGCCGCGCCCCAAGACGCCAAGGCGAGTGCTCGCCCAGCAAGCGGTACCGGGCCTGAATCGCCACGAGCATCACCGCCAGAGCAACAAGAACAGGCACGGCCGCGAGCACCGGACCGGCCGCCGAGTGGTGCAGGGCGTACTGCGTGTACACCTCCTCGGCGAACGTGCGTACCAAGAGGATATCCGCGATCGTGAAGTCCGTGCCGACGATCAGAACCACGATCATCGCCACCGTGGCGATTCCCCAGCCGGCCTGCGGAATCGTCACGCGCAGCAGAACCGACCATTCGCCGGCGTCCAGACGGGCTTGATCTTCCAGCTCTTGATCGGCGGATCGAAACGCCGCCGCCAGAACGACGACTGCCAACGGCGTGCAGATCAGACCATGCAGCAGCCCGCAGAACAACGCCGAGTTCGCATATCGCCACAAGGGAATCACGGAGAAGATGAAGACCATGCTGACGTAGACGGGAATGCAAACCCCGAAGATCGCAGCGCCGGCGATGAGTGATCGCCCCGGCAGGTCGGTCCGGGCGACCAGAAACCCCAGCACACTGCCGACCAACGTCGCCGTGGCCGTGGCGACGCCGCAGACAACCACTGTGTTACCCAAGAGCACGAGCCAGCGGTGGACATCGATCAGCGCTGTAAACGGTTCTGGAGTGGTCGCATCAAGAAGTGCCCGGACCGCGTCCACGATCGCGTAACCGGGTACGGCGACGATTGCCAGCATGACGAGAACGTGCACGCCGATCGCGCTGGTTCCCAGCAGGTCACGAATTGAAACGCGATTCGAGCGCATCCGCAGGAAGCAATACGATTAGAATTCCAAGACTGCCTAAAAAACGTGTGGCACAGGCTTCCAGCCTACATTGTGGCACAGGCTTCCAGCCTACATTGTGGCACAGGCTTCCAGCCTACATTGTGGCACAGGCTTCCAGCCTGTGGGCCGGCCGGTACATTCAAGGTGATAAGGTGATAAAGTGATAAGGGCGCGGTACCCGGAGCGTTTTAGCCAACCCAGACCACCTTGCGACCGCCACACCTTATCACTTTATCACCTTATCACTTTATCACCCTACGGCCGGGACGGAGCCCGGCCGCTACATTGTGACACAGGTGCCACACGATAGGGAACTTCAGCCTACTGAGCAAATGTCCCGTCCTGACCGATATAGCAATCAGCGGGATAGAACGTCGCATCCGAAGTGATAATTCATTGTCAGACTGCTTCTAGGGGAACGCGTGGGTTGTCTACCACAACGTTTTTCGGGGCTCGTGGTGAGTGTGGGGCTATTGGCCCTGTCATGCTTGAGTGCGGGTTGCGACCAGCCGACGGAAGCAGCCTCGGCACAACCTGCTCCGTTCGCCGCCGAGCTTTTGAAGCCGCGGGGCGTCGCGACGGGGCCCTCCGAACGCGTCTATGTCGTGGATATGGCGGGGTTTGTGACACGGTTCTCATCCGCCGGATCGGGGCCGACGAGGTCAACCTCGGGGCCGGCTACACGCTCGACGTCGCCGCCGACCCCGAGACCAATCGACTGATCAGCGTCAATGACGGCGGGGGGGCCGTCAACGTCAACACGCCCTTCAGCCAATTGTACCCCGACGGATCGATCATCAGTCTCACGGTCCAGGTCTACGACGAGACCTTCTTCGTGCGATGGACGCTCGACGGGCTCCCCCAACCCCTGCACGAGCGGACGCTCCAGGTGACGATGGATCAGCCGCACACCGCCGTGGCGTATTTCGTCGCCGGCGGAACCATCCTGGTAGCCCAGGACGGCAGCGGAGACTTCACCACGATCCAGGCGGCGATCGACGCAGCCGCGGCCGGCAACGTGATCGTCGTTCGCACGGGTGATTACCACGAGCGGATCAGCCTGCTCGGCAAGGCGATCACCGTGCAGAGCCTGGTGCCCGAGGACCCGGACGTGGTCTCCGCCACCATCGTGGATGGTGACGCGGGCGGGTCGGTGGTCACCTGTTCGACCGGCGAATCCGTGGACACCGTGATCAGCGGCCTGACCATCACGAACGGAAGGACGAACTACGGCGGCGGATTCTACTGCTGGACCAACATCAACACCCAGACCAGCCCGACGATCGAGTTCTGCGACATCCGCGACAACCTGGCCATCTCGAACGGCGGCGCTATCCACCTCCAGTTCGGCTCGCCCATCCTGTACCGAAACCTGATCCGGAACAATCGAGCGTTCGGCAGCGGCGGCGGTTTCTATGCCCAGAACATTTCAGGTCAGACCCCGTACAACCCCACGCTGGAAGGCAACCGCTTTCTGTCGAACACCGCCGGTGGCAACGGCGGCGGCATTTATCTCGAGAGCAGTTGCCGGGCCGTGCTGCGTAGCAACGTGGTCGCCGACAACCAGGCCAGTGATTCAGGCGGGATCTTCACGTCGGGCAGCCTGACCACGATCAACTACTGCACGATTGCCAACAACGGCAGCTATGGTGTGCGGTGCTACACCGGGACCACCAAGATCAGCAACTCCATCATCTATGGCAACGTCGACGACGTTTACCTCCATTACGGCACCTTGACTATCACGTACAGCGATATTGGTGAAGGGTATGCCGGCGAGGGGAACATTTCCGTCGATCCGAGCTTCGCCGATCCGGGCGCCGGGGTCTACAACCTGCAATCGGGTTCGCCCTGCATCGATGCCGGCAGTCCGCTCGCGCTGGTATTGCCCGCGGAGCGTGACGTGGACGGTGACGAGCGGGTCGCGGGCGCGCGGATCGACATGGGGGCCGACGAGACGTCCTTTGTCGCGGACGCGTATGTGCTGTGGGTCACGTCCACGCCGGCATCGGGCGTGGCGATCGACTACACGCCGCTCGATGTGAATTCACTTCCACCGCCGGGCAACACGCCGTTCTTCCGTTCGTACTTGGCGAGCACGCCGGCGACGGTTGTCACGCTGACGGCGCCGGGGATGAGTTCGGCGGGCGCGTTCCGCCGCTGGGTGCTCGACGGGGCCCCCCAGCCGGCTGGGCAGGCCGACCTGCTCGTGCTGATGAACGGGCCGCACAGCGCGCGGGCCGAGTATCTGGCGCCGCTGACGGTCTCGGCCAACGTCCCCGCCGTCCCGATCACGGTGACCCCGGCCGATGCCAACGGCGACAGCGACGGCAACACGGAATTCACCCGCTATTACGACCTCGATACGGTTGTGACGCTGACGGCCCCGGACCCGGCGCCGACCGGCGAGGCCTGGATCGGATGGCAGTTGGACGGCACCGCTCCCCCGGCCTTCCAGCGCACATACTATGAGGGGCTGACCGTCACGCTCACGGCGCCCCAAACCTCGTGCGTCTCCACGTTCCAGCACTGGGAGGTGGACGGCGTGGCACAGACGGCCAGCCTGCGCGACCTCGTCGTGTTCATCGACGCCGATTACGCCGTCACCGCCGTCTACAGCGACTCCGGCCCCGACTGCAACACCAACGGGGTCGGCGACCTGTGCGACATCGGCATGGGCACCAGCACGGACTGCAACAATAACCAGATCCCCGATGAGTGCGAGCCGGATTGCAACGGCAACGGCATTCCGGATGCTTGGGACATCTCCTCGGGCGGGCGGGCGAATTGCAACGGGAACCAGATCCCCGATGATTGTGACATCGCCGCCGGCACGAGCGCCAACGTGAACGGCAACGGCACCATCACGGTCGTTGCGGAACCGCCCTCCGGAACGCTGTTCGAGATTGGAACAACGACCGTCACGCTCCGCGCGACCGACATTGTCGGCAACACGGCCACCTGCACGTTCGACGTGATCGTGATCGCTCCGGAAGAGGCCCCCAAGCCGGAACCAGAACCGGAACCGGAACCGGAGGAAACTGAGCCCGAAGTCAATCGGGAGGAACTTCAGACGATGGTGTCGTTCTTCTGGGGCGTGCCGCTGTGCCCCTTGACGGCGATTTCACTGATGGTCGTGAGTTTGATTGGTATGACGGCGAGCAGGCGGAGAACCCGCCCGCGGCGTTAACGGTCCGCCGCAAAAGTCGTCATCGGCCGGAAAATGTAGCGTCCGGGCTCTGTCCCGGACGTAGTATAAGACTCTTTAAGGGAGTAGAAATTCATGATTTTGCTGCTCATTGTAATTATCGTGTCGGCGCTGACGAACTTCACGAACGGCATCATCGCGGGAGTGGTCTCGATCCCCGTTCTGGAGGTGTTTTCGCAAGCAACCTACGATTATCTGAATACAACGCTCCCCTGACCGCCACAGTTCCAGAGCGGCTGTTTCTTTGGCACTATGAACGGAGAGGGCGGGATTCGAA
>JAGMDK010000339.1 GCA_023128695.1 Phycisphaerae bacterium | reverse complement strand
CACCATGCCGGCCATCTACATCCTCAAGCTCAACACGAATCTGGAGATGTCCAACCTCGCACTCTTTTTCCAGATCGCGTTGGTGCCGTTCTTGGGTGCGATCCTGGGCGTGATCTTCCTGATTCCGTTCCGCCGCTACTTCGTCAAGGAAATGCACGGCAAGCTGCCCTTCCCCGAAGCCACGGCCACCAATGAAATTCTCGTCACCGGCGCCTCCGGCAGCACCAGCCAGGCCTGGATTCTGATCTACTCGTTCGTTCTCTCAGCGGTGTACACCTTCGTGGCCACCGGGCTGCGGCTATTCAGCGATACTTTCACCACCGGCGTGGCCAAGCTCGAGGCGGTGGGCAAGGTGCCCGTCGAGACGCTGGCCTTCGGCGGGACCGGCTTGTTCGCGGCGCTCACCACGAAGATCAAGGCCGTGTTCTCGATGGGGGCCGGGGCGTATTACCTCGGTCTGGGCTTCATCATCGGGCCCCGTTTTGCCTCGATCATCTGCGCCGGCTCCCTCCTGTCGTGCTTCGCGATCATCCCGTTGCTCTCCAATCTGAGCCTGGAGGATTTGCATAAGCTCAATTCTGCCTGCACCGCCCATAAAGGCCCCGAAGAGGACGCGCCGCGCTTCATGCTGCCGATCGGACTGGCCGACAAGCTCGACCAGTTCCGCAAGACTGACGAGCCGGCCGAGGTTCCGGAAGTGGTGCGAACGTCGCGTGACGAAGTCCGGAGCGCGTTTGCCCACAGCGGCGTGGAACTCGCCGAGGACGCCGAGTTCTCGACGACTGAGCTTGGGCAGCAATGGCAGATCAAGAGTAAGGAAGAGGATGAGGAACAGATCTACACCGTGAAGGCGACGGAAACGGAGCTTGCCGTCCACCGGGGGACGGAGAAACAGCCGACGTTCAGCATCCCGCTGGCGCTAGCGAGCAAGCTGGATGACGCCGACCCCAAGGGCTTTATCCGCAAAGAGCTGGGAGATGAGTTTGCCCGCGGCGAGCACCCCTTCCACAAAGAGAATGTCGCGATCCGGGTCGAAACGGCGGGAAGCGATTGGGTGCTCAAGGACAAGTATCAGACGTACGTGCTGCGGGCAGATCCGCAGAGTAACGACATCGCCGTGATCGCCCGCGAAGCCAGCGCGACCGAGATCTTCAGCTATATCCCGAAGAACATCGGCATCGGGGCTATCTTCACCGCCGGCCTCTTGTCGATCCTCAAAATGAGCCGCGTCATTGTCACCGCGCTGAGTCAGGCCCTCGGCGCATTGCTCCGGCGTCGGAAAGGTCCGGCGGTGCTCGATCGCACCGACGAGGACATGGGCTACGGCATGATGGCGATCCTCGGGATCATAGCCATCATCGCCATGGCTTTCTTCTTCCGGTTCACGGTTCTGAGTGGAATGGAAGGTGCTACATGGCTCACCTTCATGTCGCTGCTCATCGTCGTGGTGATCGCCTTCCTGTTCACGACGGTTTCCGCCTGGTGCATCGCCATGATCTCCGTCACGCCGGTCTCCGGCATGACCGTGACCACGATCATCATCACCGCCGTCCTGCTGGCGGCCGTCGGCCTGCCGCGCGGCGACCAAGGCATGTTGGCTACCTTGCTGGTTGGTGGTGTGGTTTGTACCGCCCTCTCGATGGCCGGCGGCATCGTCACCAACTTCAAGCTCGCTTACTGGCTCGGCGCCAGCCCCCGTAAGATCGCGTGGAGCCAGATCGGCGGCGCGCTGATCTCGGCCATCTTCGTCGGCGGGACAATCATGGTGCTGGCTTATCAGCCCGGATACTCCGGCGAAGGAGCCATACCGGCCCCGCAGGCCAACATGATGGCCAGTGCCTTGGAAAGCTTCCTGGGCACCGGGGAAGTGCCCTGGTTGCTGTACGGCACAGGCGTGGTCATAGCACTGCTGATCGAGCTCATCGGCATCCCCGCCATCGCCTTCGGGCTGGGTATGTATCTGCCGATGTACATCAACACGCCGATCCTGATCGGGGCGTTCGTGTCGCTGCTGGTGAAGAAGAGCTCCAAGAATGAAAAGCTCTCCAAGGCCCGCAGCAACAAGGGCATCCTGATGGCCTCCGGCCTGATCGCCGGGGGGGCCATCATGGAGGTGCTGGTCAACTTCACCACCGCGCTGGATGAACGGCTGTTGGGCGTCTGGACCATGGTGGGCGAGGCGAAAGTGGAGGTCGGCAAGATCATGCCGTTCTTCGATATGAGTGGCCGCATGATCGACGGCGGTATGGACCCGGTGGCGCTGGCCCGCACGCAAAATTGGATCGGCGCACTCCTGTTCCTGGCGCTGTGCGTGTTCGTCTACTTCGACTGCCGCCGCGCCAAGGTGGAACTGGCCGAGGGCGGTGAGTTGCACTAAGAGCGCTTAGCGGAATGTGTGCCACTGCTCTTGAGCAAAGCGTTGGCCGTGTGCCACTGCTCTTGAGCAGTGCCCAGGCGTCCGCCCATCAGAAAAGACACTGCTCAAGAGCAGTGGCACACAAAAGCCATATGCACGGAGATCGTTAAGAAACACTGCTCAAGAGCAGTGGCACAGCAATCCATCGATCGACGGCTGACAGTGCACTCGTGCCGCGGCTCAGCGGGAGCTTCGCCCTCCCTTGTTGTTGCGGCTCAGCGGGAGCTTTGCCCTCCCTTATTGCCGCGGCTCAGCGGGAGCTTCGCCCTCCCTTTTTGGCGCGCTCCATGACTACGACGCGATCAAATCGATCAGCTCGAACTTTTCCACGTCCACCAGCCCCTGGTCCGTGATCTTCAGGGCCCCGATCACGGACAGGTTCAGAAATGACAACGCCATGAACGGCCGCCGTAGCTTGGCGTCCAGCGACTGGGCGGCTTCGTGCAATACCTGCAATTGCTCGCTGAGCGTATAGGCGTCCGCCTCGCTCATCAGGCCGGCGATCGGCAACGGGACCTCTGCCAGCACCTGCCCCTCCTTCACCACGCAGAAACCGCCGCGCAGCTTCACCAGTTGGACGGCGGCTGTGTACATGTCGTGATCGTTGGTCCCGGCCACCACCAGGTTGTGCGAATCATGGCAGACCGACGACGCGATCGCACCCGCCGACAACCCGAAGCCCCGCACGAAGCCGAGCCCGATGTTCCCGCTGGCCTGATGCCGCTCGATGACCGTGATCTTGCACAGGTCACGCCGCGGATCGGCGTGGAGCTGCCCATCCTTGACGGGCATGCGTTCCAGGGCCCGCTGCGTGTCGAGACGGCCCTCGATAACCTCGATCACGTGCACCTCGCATTCTCCGTCGTGGGGGGCCTTGATGGCGAAGTGCTCCGGCTCCAGCCAATGCACGTTGATCGAGCTGCGCAGGATGTGCCGCTTTCGCCGCCCCACCTCACGGTCGATCGAAATGCCCTCCTCGGCCACGACGCGGCCGGCCTGGTAAACGCGTGTGACCCGACACTCCTTGAGATCCTCCAGGAGAGTAAGACACGCCAGCTTGCCCGGGGCGACGGCGCCGAGCTCTTTCAGTCCGAAGTAGCAGGCCGGGTTGTGCGTCACCAGCCTGATCGCGTGGACCGGGTTGAGGCCGCCGGCGACGGCGCGGCGAACCAGATAATCCATGTGACCCCGATCGAGCAGGTCTTCAACGTCGATGTCGTCGGTGACGAACATGAACCGGTCGAGGGTCTCCTCGCGAACCAGCGGCAGCAGGGCGTCGAGATTTCGCGCCTGGCCGCCTTCGCGGATCATGATGTGCATGCCGAGCCGCAGCTTCTCGCGGGCCTCCTCGATCGTGGTGCACTCGTGGTCGCTGCCGATGCCGGCGGCGATGTAGGCGCACAGGTCATGCCCGCTGAGGCCGGGGGCGTGACCGTCGACAGGCAATTCGCCGGCGACGGTTAGCTTGTCGAGGCAGTCCGGGTCGGCTGTGATCACGCCGGGGTAATCCATGATTTCCGCCACCCCGATCACCCAGCGGTCGCTCAGCAAGGGCAGGATGTCGATGGCCCCGAGATCGGCCCCGCTGCTTTCGAAACGCGACGCCGGCACGCACGAACTGGCCATGATGTAGACGTAGATGGGGCAGTGCTTGCTCGACGACAGGATGTAGCGGATGCCTTCGGTGCCCAGCACGTTGGCGATTTCGTGCGGGTCGGCGACCACGGCCGCGGTACCGTGTATGGCGACCAGCTTGGCGAACTCCGGCACGCTGAGCAGCGAGGATTCGATGTGGATATGCCCGTCGATGAAGCCGGGGCAGATGTATTGCCCCTCCACATCGACGGTGTTCCGACCCTCGTACGAGCCGATCCCGACGATGCGGTCGCCGGCGATGGCCACGTCGCCGTCAAGTATCTCGCACGACAGGACGTTGACGATACGGCCGTTCTTGAGGACGAGATCCGCCGGCTGGCGCCCGGCGGCGATATCAACGCGTGTTTTGAGGTCCATCAGACGCTCCCGAAAGTCTAGTCTAAATGACTGTGCGTGATCGTGCGACAACATCGTACGACAACACCGTGCGACAATATCGTACGACAATGAAGAGCCGCGGGCTTCAGCCCGCGCGGTCTTTCATACACCGAACCGGCGCGATATTGCACACGGTCATTTAGGTGTACTGTGGCGGAAGGCGGCAGATGGGTCAATTGCCGCGCGCGGGCCGGGGGTGCCCCGTACCGGCCGATGTCAGGGAAGAACGTCTTCCGACAATCACCGACGGCGGGTAGAATGCCGCTCGACACGCATCCGGAGAGCGTTGATGGTCTTACTTTGCTCATTTACTTCATCGCAGGGGGGCGGCCCCTTTGAACAACCTGACACTTCAGATTGACCCGTTGGACGACCACGAAGGCTGGCGGGCCGAGTGGTATCTCGGCGAGAAGGTCATCGGCCAACCCATACCGATCGACGGCGACGCCGCCCGCGCGCTGCTGGATGAAAATCGCCGACTCTCGGAGCTGTTCGAGCAGAGGCGACGACCACTCACCGAACCAGGCTACCTGTATGCCCTGGGACGGATGATGTTCGAGCACTGGTTCCAGCCGGTCTGGGAGACGGTCGCGGCCCAGCTTGGCACGGGGCCCCGTAGTTTGCTGATCCG
This sequence comes from Phycisphaerae bacterium, assembly GCA_023128695.1. Taxonomy (GTDB): domain Bacteria; phylum Planctomycetota; class Phycisphaerae; order UBA1845; family Fen-1342; genus JAGMDK01. The sequence goes on along the minus strand of JAGMDK010000339.1, from coordinate 6,901 downwards.
CTCCAATGTAGCGGCCGGGCCCCGTACCGGCCGAAATGTAGCGGCCGGGCCCCGTACCGGCCGTAGCCCCGACCGCGAAATCCTCAACCTCCCGTGGGAGCTGGTCGAGCTCGTCCCGGACCTGCCGTTGGGCTGTGACCCGAACTGGACCCTGCGGCGGACGCCGCTAGCACGCTTGCAACCGAACGGAGAGCGGCTCACGCCCGGGCCGTTGCGGATCTTGTTTCTGGCCGCGGCCCCGACGGACCAGGACCATCTCGATTACGAGCGCGAGGAAGATGCGATCCTGACGGCGACCGGGCGGGTCAAGCAGACCGTCTACCTGGACTTCGCCGATACGGGCGGGCTGGCCGAGCTGGCCGAGCTGGTGCCCGACTTCCGCCCGCACGTCGTACACCTCTCGGGCCACGGCGTTCTGACCGACGACGGCACCGGCACGTTCGCCTTCGAGCGGGAAGACGGCCGCACCGATTCCGTGGACGCCCGCCGCATCGCCGCCGACGTCTTCCGCGGCAGTTCCGTGCGGTGCGTGTTCCTGAACGGCTGCCAGACGGCCCGGGCGGCGGTGGCCGGGCTGTGTCAGCATCTGGTAACCGCCGGCGTGCCGCTCGTGCTCGGCTGGGCGGCCAGCGTCGCGGACGACTTGGCGACCGAGTTCGCCGAGGTCTTTTATAGCCGACTCGTGCGCGGCGAGAGCGCCTCCTCCGCCGCGGCACACGCCCGCCAGGCGATCAAGAAAAGCGGCTTGATCCAGGCTGACGGCGGGGCGATCGCGATGCAGGATGCCACGTTCGCGCTGCCGCAGCTTTACACATCCGTGCCCGGCGACGACGTTTTCGACCGAAAGGCGCCGCCGGAACCGTACGCCGGCCCGCGGACGACGCGTTTTATCCTCGGGGACGGGATCAAGGGGCTGACCGAGGGTTACGTCGGCCGCCGGCGTGAGGGGCAGAAGCTCATCCCGGCCCTGCGTGACGGCCGCACGACGGTCGCGGTGCTGACCGGCATCGGCGGCGCCGGCAAGAGCACGCTCGCCACGCGGGCCGCCAACCGCCTGGTCGCGGACGGCTTTCGGCTGCTGCCGGTGCGGGTGGAAGAGGGCGACGATCCCGGTAAGCAGGGTCAGATGGCGGTGACCAAGCTGATCGAGGCCTTCGCGCGGGCTTTCCTCGCCGCGGGGCGGGATGATCTCCACGCCACGATCATCAACGGCAAGATTCCGCGCGACCAGCGGCTGGCGCTGGCGGTGGAGGAGCTGAACGAGCTGCGCTGCCTGCTGGTGCTCGATAACTTTGAAGAAGCACTCCACGTGGAGACCCGCACTGTCGTCGATCCGGAATTGGCGGGGTTCTACAAGTTCCTGACATCCCATCTGACGCGCGGCTCGCGGGCGATCGTGACCTGCCGCTATCTCCCGGCCGACACGCTGACGGAGCAGTCGACCGTCGTGCACCTGCCGCTGCCGGACTTTCAGGAGCACGAAGTGCTGAAGTTCCTGCGCCGCGAGCCGCGGGTGGACGAACGCTTGCGGCTCCGCGTCCTGCCGCTGACCTTGGTGGCGGACCTGCACCGCAAATTCGGCGGCACGCCGCGGTTTCTCGAGGACGTGCGGCTATTGCTGAAGACCGCCGATCCGGCTGAGCTGCGGAAAGACCTGGACGGCGTAGAGCCCGGCGAGTTGAGCAAAGCGCGGCAGAAGTACTACGACCAGATCATCACCGCCCGGCTCTATGAGGCTCTCTCGCCGGAAGCCCGGCTCGTGACGACCCGTGTGGCGGTGAGTGAGCTGCCGCTGCCGGTCGACGCCGTCACGCGGCTCACGGAACTCGCTGAGGAGCAAGCCGCGGCGTCGCTGGAGTCGGCGGTGGAATACGGCCTGCTCCAGCGCTTCGAGGCCCCGGACCTGCCCACGCTCTTCCATCCGCCGGGCCTGCTGCGCTATTGGCTGGTCGATCCCGCGCGGCTGTCCACAGATGACGGCCGCGCTGTCCACCGGCAACTGGCGGCCTTCTGGCGCGACAGCTTAGAGAACGAACGCGGAGCCGAGCTGCGCGTGCCGATCGAGCTGGAGTTGTACGTCTGCCGCGCGCACGCCCTGTTGGGTGTCGATGACGAGACATTCTGTTGGGCGAGTGTACGGTTGGCGGTCGGCTTGACACGTCGTGCCGAATGGCGGAGAGCCCGTCAGCTTCTCGACGAAGTACCGGAGCCGGCCCGCGACGGCGCATGGTGGCACGCCCTCGCCACGCTTGACATGAACGAGGGCAAGTACCCGGCGGCTCGGGAGAAGTTTGAGAAAGCGCTTGCCATCATCGATCAGGCGATCGGCGACCGCGCGGGCGAGGCGGCCACGTGGGCACAACTGGGCATGATCGATCTCAAGGAAGGTAGTTACACAGCGGCTCGGGACAAGTATGAGAAGGCACTCGACATGTTCCAGGCGATCGGCGACCGCGCGGGCGAAGCGGCCACGTGGCACAACCTCGCCTCGATCGACCTGAACGAGAGCAAATACCCGGCGGCGCGGGAGAAGTGCGAGAAAGCGCGTGACATGCGACAGGCGATCGGCGACCGCGCGGGCGAGGCGAAGACATGGCACCAACTCGCCACGCTTGATGGGAACGAGGGTAACTACCCGGCGGCGCGGGAGAAGTTCGAGAAAGCCCTGACCATCAAACAGTCGATCGGCGACCGCGCGGGCGAGGCGGCCACGTGGCATCAACTCGCCACGCTCGACCTGAACGAGGGCAACTACCCGGCGGCGCGGAAGAAGTATGAGGAATCACTGACCATCAAACAGGAGATCGGCGACCGTGCGGGCGAGGCGGTCACGTGGGCGCAATTGGGCATGATCGATGTCAATGAAGGCAGCTACCCAGCGGCTCGGGAGAAGTACGAAAAGGCACTCGCTATGCTCCAGGCGATCGGCGACCGCGCGGGCGAGGCGGCCACATTGGCGCAATTGGGCAAGATCGATCTCAATGAAGGCAGCTACCCAGCGGCTCGGGAGAAGTACGAAAAGGCACTCGCTATGCTCCAAGCGATCGGCGACCGCGCGGGCGAGGCGAAGACATGGCACCAACTCGCCACGCTTGATGGGAACGAGGGTAACTACCCGGCGGCGCGGGAGAAGTTCGAGAAAGCCCTGACCATCAAACAGTCGATCGGCGACCGCGCGGGCGAGGCGGCCACACTTTATCAGCTTGGTGTGCTCGCCAACGAGATGGGACGCGGCGAACTGGGCGCACAGCTTATCGCCATCTCCTGGATGATCCGCCGCGCGATCGGACACGGCGATGCGGAGAACGCTTTCAAGAACCTGACAGTTCTGTGCAACAACCTCGGCTACGACCAGGCCCGGATCGGCCGGATGCTCGACGAAGCGGCGCAGGCGTACAACAAGGACCGCGGTCACAGCCTGCTGAAACGGGCCTTCGCGGACCCGGACGCATCCGCCCCCGACGGCTCGAACCCGGCCTGAAGACCCCGCGCGTGGGTGCCCCATCCCGTTTTGAGTGCCTGCGTGGCAGGCATTCGGACGGGGGGGGAGTGATTCGAGTAAACAAGACCCGTGCCGATGGGTGGCACGGCCGTGTCGGCCGTGAATACTACGGCTGACACAGCCGTGCCACACAGCCGTCTCAAATCAGTCCCCCGCCCCGTTCCGCCTGCCCTCCGGGCCGGTGAAACGGGACGGGGCACCCGTGCCGTGGCTCGGCAGGAGCCTCGCCCTCCCGTCAACCGAATCACCGGCTGGAAGCCGGTGCCACAATGTAGCGCGGACATCCGGTTCCAAGCGGCTACCTCGAGCCGTCGGAGAAGTCGGCGAATTGCCGCAAACCGTCGGCGAGCATTTCAAAGTCCGTGTCCTTGAGGAGCTCGACGGCTCGCTCGGCACCGGTGTGGCACCCGCCACTGCGGCGGATCTGATCGCCGATTTCCGTTCGTCCGATCGCGGTCAGGACCGTGAGCCGGGCTTGGCGCACTGCGCCGCTGGACGGATCGGTCATTGTCAGCAGCGACCGCAGCCGCACGCCAATCCCGCGCTTCTCCCGGCGTAGGTCTTCGCCGGCCTCAAGCGCGGCCCGCACCTCATTGATGATCTGCCGGGCAAGCGCGGCTATTTCTGGCGTAGCCGACATGGTTCCGTATCCCTCTACCACAGAGAAGCTGACCGGCTTCCGCTTCTTTACCACCCTGATCGTAACCTGAAAAACGTTTCCATTCTATCGAACGCCTTGTTTATCTCATCTTCCGCGGGGGTTGTCCCTCCCGAAAACTCGCTCCTCGTTGTGACACAAGGACTTGCGCGTTCCACGCTCCCCCGCCGGATCCGCTACGATGCCGCCGCACAGATCCCAAACTGAGGAGCCGCGATGGGCATCGTAAGCGGTATCGTGTTGTTCGTACGCACCCTGCTCAGCAACCGTGCCGCGATCGCCGCGGATGGTATATTCGGTATGCACAGTGTACAATCCCCGCTCGCGAAGTACGATTGCTGGAAAGATCGTCACGCCGCGGGGCGTGATCCGTGTAGCCCGCTATACCTCCTGACATAAGCCGCGGAGCAAGATAATGGAACTTACGAAGGACGAAGCTCTCGAATATCATTTCAAGCCCACGCCCGGAAAAATCGAGGTGATTCCGACCAAGCCGTGCGTCACCCAGCGCGACTTGTCGCTGGCCTACACCCCGGGCGTCGCTATACCCTGCCTGGAAATCCAGAAGAATCCCGACGACGCCTACAAGTACACGGCGCGGGGCAACCTGGTCGCGGTGATTTCCAACGGGACGGCCGTGCTCGGGCTGGGCAACATCGGGGCCCTGGCGGGCAAGCCGGTCATGGAGGGCAAGGGCGTTCTGTTCAAACGCTTCGCCGGCATCGACGTCTTCGACCTCGAGGTCGACACCCTGGACACCGAGGATCTCATCAACATCGTCAAGAAGCTCGAACCGACCTTCGGCGGGATCAACCTTGAAGACATCAAGGCGCCCGAATGCTTCGAGATCGAGACGCGTCTCCAGGAGATGATGGACATCCCCATTTTTCACGACGACCAGCACGGCACCGCCATCATTTCCGGGGCCGCCCTGATTAACGGCTGCATCCTCACGGGCCGGAAGCCCGAGGACGTCAAAATGGCCATCAGCGGGGCCGGGTCGGCCGGCATCGCCTGCGCCAAGTTCTACATCTCCCTCGGCATCAAGCCCAAAAACATCATCATGATCGATTCCAAGGGCGTCATCTACAAGGGCCGCAAGGAGGGCATGAACCCGTTCAAGGAGCAGTTCGCGATCGAGACCGAGGCCCGCACGCTGGCCGACGCGATGAAAGGTGCTGACTGCTTCTCCGGCTTGTCCATGGCTGGGATCGTCAGCCAGGAGATGGTCAAGTCGATGGCCGACAAGCCAATAATCTTCGCGATGGCCAACCCCACGCCGGAGATCATGCCGGACGAGGCCAAGGCAGCCCGTCCGGACGCGATCGTCGCCACCGGCCGCAGCGACTTCCCCAATCAGGTGAACAACGTCCTTGGCTTCCCGTTCATCTTCCGCGGCGCGCTCGACGTACAGGCCCGCAAGATTAACGAAGAGATGAAACGGGCGGCGTGCCACGCGCTGGCTGAACTGGCCCGCCAGGATGTTCCCGACAGCGTGCTGCGGGCCTACGGGCTCAAGCGGCTCCAGTTCGGTCCGGACTACATCATTCCCAAGCCGTTCGATCCACGTGTCCTGGTCTGGGAGGCATCCGCGGTCGCCGAGGCCGCCGTCAAGTCGGGCGTGGCCCGCGTGCAGATGGAAGACTTCCGGGCTTACCGGGATCGTCTCGAGGCCTCGCAATCCCGCTCGCAGCAGTTCATGCGCTCGGTCCGACAACGCGCCCGAGGAAGCAACAAGCGCATCCTCTTCTCCGACGGCGAGCACCCGACGATCATCCGGGCGGTCAACATCCTGCGCGAGGAGCAGCTCGCCCGCGCGGTACTCGTCGGCCGGGCCGAGCTAATCAAGCAAAGAGCGATCGAACTTGGCGTTGACCTCGGCGACACCGAAATAATTGATCCGCATACGTATCCTGAGCGCAAAGCACTTACCCAGCACTACTACGACAAACGCAAACGCAAGGGCATCAACTGGTCCGACGCCCGCTTCCACGCCCGCCGACCGGATTGGTTCGGAGCCCTGATGGTCGACATGGGCCGGGTCGACGGCATGGTGTGCGGCATCGGCCGGACCCACCCACACGTGATGCACGCTCTGCTGCAAATCATTCCCTTGCGCCAGGGTGTGCAGCGGGTGTGCGGACTGTGCATTATCCTGACCAAGGACGACATCCTATTTTTCGCCGACTGCACCACCAAGATAAATCCCACGGCCGAGGAGTTGGCCGAGACGGCGTTGCTGTCGGCGAAGGTCGCCCGCTACTTCTACGTTACGCCGAAGATCGCCATGCTCTCGTTCAGCAATTTCGGCAGCGTGCCGCACGCGGAGACCGCCAAGGTCAGCAAGGCCGTGGAACTCATCCGAGCCCAGGATTCGAGCCTGGTGATCGACGGGGAAATGCAGGTGGATACGGCGTTGTCCAAAGAGATCCAGGACGATCTGTTCCCGTTCTGCGAGCTGAAAGGCAGAGCCAACGTGCTGATCTTCCCGAACCTGGCGGCCGGCCTAATCGCCGCCAAGCTCACTCCCCGCATCAGCAACGCCGAGATGATCGGGCCGCTGACGATCGGGCTGAGCAAGCCGGTGAACGTCCTGCACCTGGCCTCCAACGTCGAAGACGTCGTTAACGCCACGGCCATCACCGTCATCGAGTGCCTGGATGGGACATTGTGAAGTAGCTGTTAGTTGTTAGGTAAGAGTTCAGCCGTTTGCAACAAGCTATCAGCAATCAGCTTTCAGC
>JAGMDK010000338.1 GCA_023128695.1 Phycisphaerae bacterium | reverse complement strand
GATCGGGCAACGGCGCGCATTCTTCATGAATAAGCAGTATGGGCAAGACAATCACTAACTACTAACAACTAATAGCACGACAATATGATGAACAACCTGTTATTCTCCATAAAGTTACCGTTGCCATAAAAAATGGTCACACCCAAAGAATGGGCAAAGTTCGTGACACCTTTCGCCCTGGCGGTTGTTAAGTATATTGGAACGCTTCAAAAGCCCATCCCAGCGCATGGGCCGCGGATGTTGCGACAAGCACTTCCGGGGCCCCTTTTTTTGCGCTCTTATTGGTCAGAAGAACATACGCCCCGCATCAGACGCAAATGTATCGGACGCCCTCCCGTTTGTGGCATTCCCGCTTGCCTTGCGTTGCAGGGTCTCAACCACGCGCTGCAACTGATAGCTCTGGAAATCGCTCGTTTGGGCCAATTCCTCGATCTCCGCCTTGTACGGCATAATAGCATCAACCTTGTAGTGCGAATACCAATCGAGGGCCCTGACCGGGAAGTAGTATGAGGACGCCTTCGTCACGTGCTCGGCTCCCGCCTGTGTTCGAGTCGCCCGCAGCAGCATTGGTATCAAGTCTCCACCTGCCAGCCGTTCGAGAATGCCCAGGAACGCCCCGTGGTCCGCGTTCGGATTGAACTTCGGCTTGTGAGCCGCGCACGCCGCCGCGAGAGCCAGCTTCGCGTCGCCTGGTGCTCGCTGGTCACATTTGTCCAGCAGTTGCACGAGCGCTGTGACATGCTTGCCCCAGCACGTGACCTCTTCGTTTCCGAGTTGCCGCCGGGCAAACCGCGCAGATTCGGGAGCCGGCTTCGCAACGTGCGCTAGGATCGGAATGAGTTCTAAGCGCCATTCCGCCTTCTTTTTCTCCAGGGCTGCATACGTTTTCAGCACTTTGCGCCCTACATCTGTGTCCAGCTCAAAATGGCACAAAGCCGCCGCGGCGGGCCCACACGTTTCCTCGTCGTCGAGTAACTTCAACAGTTCGGGCACCAACCCCTCGGTTCTCGGTCCAACGTCCGGGACGCGCTTCCAACAGTTGTTGAACTTACGCAACGCCGCCAGGCGCACTTCCTCGTCGCCGTCGCGGAGCCCGGCCTTGATCAACTCGGGCAGCGCGCGGTCAAGCGCCATATCGAAATGTCGTCTTTCGAACAGCGCGAGCCGAATGTAGCGGTTCGGGCTCTTGATCGCCTTGCGCAGCGCCGCGACATCGTCCCTGTGTTGCTTGAAGAACTCCCCGGCTTCCTCCCTTAGACGCTGTTCTTCCAGCCTTATCTGGCGGGCGGTCTTAGTGGCCGCGCCCGCTCTCTCCTTGACATGTTGCATCAAAGCGTCGACTTTCTGCTGCGTTGGTCCGGCGAAACTGAACTTCGCGAGCTTGCGAGAGAGGTCGGTTTTGTACCGTCCCTCGCGTACGGCGACTTCAAGCTTGGCGTTGACCAGCTTCTCCAGAGCCGCGTAGCAGTCGTCGGGCTTCTTCCATTGCACGATGGGCCACACGCAGTCGTCATTCCACGCGCGCCGCACCGCCGCGTCCGTCTGGCCGCTGCTAAGATAGTAGGTGATCACCACGCCGGGATCCCTATCCACCTTCGCCCGCCACTCGAGGAACTGCTCCACCTTCTTATTCGGGCGTCGGAGCTTGACGAGGTGCCCCCCGCTCACGTGTCGCGCTACCGCCTCCTTGAGGAGCGGTCTTTGCGTCGCCGGCTCGTTCAATGTCTCCGGCGACAAGCGGTGCGGAATGTACCGCGCCGCCTCTCCCCACGGGCTGTATTTCAGCCCGTCGATCCGATTCACCCATACGTCACACGGGAAGTTGTCCGCCAGAATCTCCCACGCGACACACGCCGTAATCGGATCGCCGGACCACTTCTCGGTCGCGTCCAGCAGAATATGCCGTATTTCCTCCCGCGACTTATCAGTCAGCACGTCCCGCCCCTGGCGATCGAGCTCCGTGACACTGGCGTTGTTGATCCGGTCCAGCAGGGCCTGCATTTTCCAGTCGTACTCACTCCGCCACCGCTCCGTCGGGCCCCGGGTGACGCCTGACCCATCGGCGTTATCCGCTGCTATCCCGTCCAGGTATAGAAGCCCGAGGCTCTCCTCGGGGTAATACTCGATCGTCGTCACAGCGGTATCCGGCCCTGTTGCGCTGCCGCCGCTCTCTTCGAGTTTTCCCCGGCCGCCCCCAGAATCCTGTTCGCCCGAACAGGCCGCGCTGAACAGCAGCACGCCACAATTCAAAGCCACGAGCAGTGGCTTCGCATGACGCCGCAGTTGAGCGAAAAACGGAACCTGAACCCATCGAACGTGAGCGGTCTCCAACATGGCTCGCCTCCGGGTGCATGATATCTCCGGCGCGCCGCTGGTCAATTCCACAGAAGCCCGAACCGACGAGTCATGTAATGGGCAACCGACGAGAAGGGCGAGGTGCATCAGCCCCGACGGGGCGACAGTCGTTAGCCGGGGGCGTCAGCCCTTGTTGTTCTACACAAGTCATGGTGCGGCTCCGGGGCCGAAGCTCTCCCAGGCCCAGGCCAGGTCCCGCGTGCGTTGAAGGCCAAGCCAGAACGTTTGAGGTC
>JAGMDK010000337.1 GCA_023128695.1 Phycisphaerae bacterium | reverse complement strand
CCCACAGATTCTGCGGAAGAGCCATAATGAGAATCAGACGACGTTATGTGTGACACTGAGACTTGAGGTGGGACAACACTCTGCTGGTGCGCGAATCCCTTCTCGCACCCACTCTCCGCGGGAATCCTTTCCCGCACCTTGGGCATACAAGGCTGCTCAAGGGGCCGAGAAAGGACTCTCGGCCCAGCATTGCAGGTGGCACGGCTTTCCGCCCGGATCGCCACGCCTTTTGTGTGGGTGTGGGACGGCTGGGAAGAAAGACACGGATGGCGTATGATAGTCTGGGAGTTCACTGATGGCCCGGTGCGTTTGCCGGAAGGAGCGTGAGCTATGACCTACCGCTATACGGTTATCCTTGAGCGTGAGGCGGATGGCGGCTTTCACGCCTACTGTCCGGCCCTGAAGGGCTGTCACTCTCAGGGCAACTCGCTGGACGAGGCGGTGGACAACATCCGCGAGGCAATCGAGGTCTACCTGGAGAGCATTAAGGCCCACGGCGAACCCATCCCACAGGAAGATCTCCTGATCAAGCCGGTCGAGATAGGCATATGAGCAAGCTGCCGGTCGTGGCGGCACGCGATCTCGTCAAAATCGCGCAGCGGCTGGGATTCGAGTTCGATCGGCAAAAAGGCAGCCATGCCGTCTACATGCGGGTGTCCGACAAGCGGCGGATTGTCGTCCCCGTGCACAAAGGGCGCGATCTCAAGCTCGGAACGCTTCACGGTCTTATCGATGACATGGGTCTATCGGTGGAAGAATTCGTCGCCCTGCTCTGACGACCGAGCGAGCGGCACGGAACGGGGACCGCAAAGCTCTGCTTTGCAGGCTCACGACCGGCGAAGCAGGAGCTTCGCCCTCCCCAGCGAAGATCGTGAAAGCAGTGGCTTCGCCCTCCCCAAGCGGACCGTGACCTCTATTCATAAGCCCGGACGATCAGGGTGTCGTTCTGGCCGCCGAAGCCGAAGCTGTTGGACAGGCAGGTGCGGACGTCGGCCTGGCGGGACTGGTTGGGGACGTAGTCGAGGTCGCAGTTGGGGTCGGGCTCGGTGTAATTCGCGGTCGGCGGGATGACGCCGTCGCGGATCGCCAGGGTGCAGGTGATCAGCTCGACCGCGCCGGCCCCGGCGATCAAGTGGCCCAGCATGCTCTTGATGCTGCTGATCGGGACTTGCTTGGCCAAGTCGCCGAAGACTGTGCGGATCGCGAGCGACTCGACCTTGTCATTCTCCTCGGTGCTGGTGCCGTGGGCGGAGATGTAGTCGATGTCGGCGGGGCCGAGGCCGGCATCGTCGAGCGCCCCCTTCATCGCCGCGATCGCTCCCCGCCCACCCTCGTGCATGTCGGTCACGCGGAAGGCGTCCGCCGTCGAGCCGTAGCCGGTGATCTCGGCCATGATCCGCGCCCCGCGGCGTTTGGCACTCTCCAACTCCTCAAGAATGAGGATGCCGGAGCCTTCGCCGAGGACGAACCCGTCGCGGCTTTTGTCGAAGGGCCGCGAGGCCGTAGCGTAGCTGTCGTTGCGCGTCGAGAGGGCCGTCAGGCGGTTGAAGCCGGTCACGCCGAGCGGGTGGATCATGCTGTGTGCGCCGCCGGAGATCATCACGTCGGCGTCGCCTCGGCGAATCAGCGTGGTGGCCTCGCCGAGGGCCTGGGTGCTGGCGGCACAAGCGGTGAGGGTGTTGAAGTTCGGCCCCTGGGCGTTGAAGCGGCAGGCGAGGTGACCGGCGGCACAGTTCGGGTCCTGCTCGAACTCCTTGACGGCGGTCAGCCGCTCAGCCGCGACTTCCGCCCAGCGGACCGTATCCAGGTCGCGCTGCTCCGGGTTCCAGCCAGCAACCGCGGCGGCGGCGAAGTTGTCAAAATCGATCGGGCCTTCTCCACCGCCTAGGTAAACGCCGACCATGTCCGGATCGACGTCGAGGCCGCCATTGAGACCGGCGGACTGCCAGGCCATTTCGGCCGCGGCCAGGGCGAAGCCGGCGTTCCGGCTGCATGTTTTATGGTTATCGTAATGGGTTCCGAGGAAAGCCTTGAGGTCGAAATTCTTGACCTCGGCGGCGAACTGGGAGGGGAACGTGTGGGCGTCGAAGTTCGTTGTGGGGTTAGCCCCACTTTGTCCGCTCAGCAGCTTCTTCCACACCGTTTCGATATCGCAGCCGAGGGGGGTGACCCAACCGAAACCAGTGATAACCACGCGTCGTTTCATCGTTGCACTTTCAATCTTGCAGCACTTCTGGTCCGCACAGCGGACCCTACACACTCACCGGCTGGAAGCCGGTGCCACACGCGTACTCACCGGCTGGAAGCCAGTGCCACACGCGTACTCACCGGCTGGAAGCCGGTGCCACACGTTCTGGCACACTACTCGCGGAATCGCTTGAGCAACAACGCCGCGTTTTGGCCGCCGCCGAGCGCGTAGGCGTTGCTCAACGCATAGTCGATCCGGGCGTCGGTGGGCTCATCGGTAATCATCTTCAGGCCGCAGTCGGGGTCCATCGGCTCGCTGTTGAACGCGGGTGGGATGGTCCCGTACCGCGTCGCCAGGACGGCGGCGATACAGTCAATTGCCCCGCTGCCGGCCCCGTTGTTCCCGAGCCCGGCCTTGATGTTCATCACCGGGACGTCAGTGATTCGCTCACCAAGTACAGTCCGTATCGCCGCCGCCTCGGAGCGGTCGTGCTCTTTCAGCCCGCAGCCGGCCGAAGCCACCATGTCCAACTGCCCAGCCGTGATGCCGGCGTCCTTCAGCGCCTTTCGCATCGCCACCGTCAAGCCCCGGCCGTCGGGGTGAGGTTGGCTGGGCTGAGCAGCCATGTAAGCATCGTGGCCGGCACCGAAGCCCACCAGCTCGGCGTAGATCCGTACTCCACGCCGCCGGGCATGTTCCAACTCTTCCAATATCACCAAACCGCCGCCTTCGGAGATCACCGTGCCGTCGCGATCGGCGGCGAACGGGCGGCAGGCCTTCTCCGGCGTATCGTTGCGCGTGCTGAGCCGCCGGCCAAGCTCCTGGCGTAGCACCGCCATCGGGCTGACTTTGCTTTCGGCGCCGCCGCAGGTGCACACGTCGGCCGCGCCGCGGACGATGGCGCGAAAGGCCTCGCCGATCGCCAGGTGGCTGCTGGCCTCTCCACAGGTGATGGTGTTGCTGGGGCCCTGTGCGTCGTGCACGATGGTGACGTGGCAAGCGAGCATGTTGGGGAGGAACTTGAGCAGCCAGAGGGGGGTAAGGTTGTTAATGCCCTCCGAACCCCAGTGCGCGAAATCGAATTTGCCGTTCTTGCTGGAGCCGTGCAGGACTTCCGCCAATTCCGGCAGGTCGGCGCAGATCAGCCCGGCCCCAATGTTGGCCCCGAAGCGGGTGTTGTCGATGTTGGGCTCGCCCTCGGCCTCGCCGCGCTCGATCAGGCACTTGGTGTGCAAGCCGGCGTCGCCGAGGGCCTGGTGGGCGGCGGCCACCGCCAGCACGATGTCGCGAGCCATGATCTTGGCGGCCTTGCGATAGCTCTTATGCACGAAGTTCGCGACTTTGAGGCCGTCGATCTCGCCCCCGATCCGCGAGTCGAAGCGGGTTGGATCGAAGGCCTGCAAGCAGCGGATGGCGGAGCGCTTTTCGAGCAGGGCGTTCCAGAACTCGGTGACGCCGATGCCCAAGGGGGTCACCGGGCCCAGGCCGGTGATGACGACGCGGCGTCTACTCACAGTGTGATCCTCTCGCTATCGCGCTGCGTATAAGTCTTCAATAGAGACATGAACTCCTCGGTGAAGACGAAGTTCTCCTCGGGAAATTCCAGGCCGCTCATGTTCTGGTCAATGTGCGAGAAGACCAGATCGATCTCGCCAACCAACTCCTCGCCTCGGCGGATTTCCCCGTGCGTTATGGCGGCCGCGTCGGTTACCTGCTCGATGAAAGCGTGATACCAAATTTGATCGCCGGGCCGCACGATCTGGTGGAACGTCGCTTTCTTGATCTTCGCGAGAATGACCTTTTCGGTGAAATCCCGCATGTGCCCGACCAGGATGCCGGCGGTCTGAGCCATGCCCTCGATCATCAAGCTGGCGGGCTGGACGGGGAAGCCGGGGAAATGGTCGTGCAGATGGTCTTCGGCAAGGGTGACGTTCTTGACCGCCACCGCCCGCCGGCCGGGCACGAACTCCTCAAACCGATCAAACCAGATCCAGCGCACAGCGTTCCTCTACTACTGCTCCATTACATCTCAATTGATGGATGGGTGGCACGGCTGTGTCAGCCGTGGTATTCACGGCCGACACGGCCGTGCCACCCATCCGCTTCTTCCATCATTTCACGTGTCAAAAAGCACTACGCGGTAGCCAGCTTGTGCTCGACGAAGTTGACGATGGTCCCGACCGTGAAGACGTCGAGAATCTTGTCGATGTCGGGGTCCTGCTCGAACTTGGAGTAGTCGGCGTGGGTGAAGCGCTCCTTCAGGGCGGCCAGGCCGGCCGCGTTGAGCTTGCGATTGTCGACGTACTCGGGATTGTCCAGGATGTCGCGGGGGGTGAGCTCCTCCTGCGATATCTTGATATTGAAGGCTTTCTCCAGGCGGAAGACGATGTCGAGGATGTCGATCGACTCGGCCTGCAAATCGCCGGTCAGGGTCGCCTCTTCGGTGACCTCGTCATCTTCAACGCTCAACGCGTCAACCAGCGCCTGCTGGACCTTCTCCAATATCTCTTCCCGGGGCACAGTAGCCATCAATGGCTCCCTCCACTCGAAGGCGTCTTACTCGTTATTCAGCGACATGCCCGCGGCCGAAGCAGTTGGGCAGCCTCTCCATAGCAATTTGAACAACGCCCGCTGCCGGGCACGTAGGTCTATGTCGGTTTCTTCCCAGCCGGCGTCGGCCGCCGCCAGGCTCAGGTGCCGCAGCGTGAGACGCCCCTTGAGCATTTCACGCCCATCGACCCATCCGCTGGCGGTGAAACTGCTCTGCTCGGCGTCCAACTCTTTACAGACGGACTCGATCGTCATGATCTGGCCGGGCGTCAGGAAACTCTTATAGGTAACGTTGCGGGCCTCTTTGAGCAATACCAGGCTGGGGGCAAAATCCAGCCGCTCCCGCACCACCCACGCGCTGGCCTGCACCAGCGCCTCGAGCATCAGCACGCCCGGGAGCACCGGGAACCGCGGAAAATGGTCCGCCAGGTACTCCTCGGCCAGCGACAACGCCTTTTGGGCGACGATCCGCCGTCCGGGCTCGAATTCAGTAATACGGTCAATCAGTACAAACTTCACTCGTCGGCCCTGTCAAAACCGGTTTGCTGGGAGTCTCTCACAACGGCACAGTGCCTAAGCGACCGCGTCCGGGTGGAATTCTATCGGCAGATCAGTCGGGTTTCCAGCCTCACCAGGTGCGAGAAGGGATTCTCGCACCAGCAAAAGGAAACATGCTCGGATATCGCTGTAACTTCTTTCTCAACAACACTCTGCGTTCTTAGCGGTTTCTGCGGTGGGAATTATCCGGGTTGTATGAGTTCAGCCGTTTGCAGCTAGCTT
>JAGMDK010000336.1 GCA_023128695.1 Phycisphaerae bacterium | reverse complement strand
CGGAGTCAAGCAGAGAATCAGTTACTTTTATTTGTGTTAGTTTCGCTGTTGGTTGGACGCTGGCCTGGAACCCGCGGTCCATCGGAGCGGGGCTACCCCGTTCAGATAATCAGTCTCGATGGAAGTTGTAGGGAGAAGAAGAAAATGAAATCGAGTTGGAGACAACCATTGGTGTGGTAGGCGACGTTGGGCTTTTTCGTCATCAGTTGTTGCGTGACACCGATTCTGGCGCAGCAACATCCTCGTGGCGCGCGAGGCGGGTCGAGGGACGCATGCGGCGAGGACGAGCGATACATGCCGGATCCGCTCGATCTTGCCGTCGGGCGATTCATTTTCGCGGACGGCTCACGCTGGGGGACCGGATTCCTCGTCTCCAACGGTGCGGTTATCACTGCGGGCCACGTCGCAGATGCCGATTATGGTGGACAGGGACCGGCAGCTATCGAATTCAACGTTCCCCCCTCGGATCCGGTAACTGGCGAGATAGTCCCCTCACTCGACATCGATCAGTACCCAATCGATGTCGAGAACATCACGTTGCACTACGGCGAGTACGGCGATGACTGGGCTGTGCTCGGCATGCTCCCCAACGCGATTACTGGTTTGTCAGCCTTCGAGGCCCAAGGGGACTTCTACCGCATGTACAGCGCCCCCAGCCTCGATGACATCTCAGACGTTCAGGTAACTGGTTACGGAAACAATGTGAGTCTGCCCCCGGAAACGAACCAAGTTCAGCAGACGCATATCGACTCATTCGTCGGCGAGACCTACCTGAGCTCGACGCGGATCTACCTGGAGTATTTCGCGGATACGGCCTTTAACAGCTCCGGAAGCCCAGTTATTGCGCCTGAATCCGGCGTGGCTCTAGGCACTCACACCACGGGGGGGTGCGATCCGCCGTCGACTGGCAACATGGGGACCAGTTTCAAGCATGCCGATTTCGAGGCCGCGATCCAGGTCTTCCCGGGTCCCGATGTCGTCTACATCGACGCTGGTCATCCGTTTACGCCAAAGGATGGTACGGTCTACCGACCATTCGCCACGCTGGCAGACGGAATCGCGGAGGCGAGCCCGGCGGGAATCCTGAGCGTCGTCGCCGGCACCTATGTCGAGGACGTCGCGGTCGACAAGCCATTGACGCTGCACCTGCCGGTCGGGGCCGTTGCGGTGGGCGGCACCATTGAGACGGAGTTGGGCGGAGCTCTGACGATCGGCGAAGACGCTGACTTTGCTGCTACTGACATGGTGGTTGGTGACGAAGGCATCGGAAGCGTGACGCAAACCGGCGGCATGGTTGCCGTTACCAACAACATGGTCATCGGCGGCTCAGCGGGGGCGGAGGGCACGTACAGGCTGTTGGGCGGCTACCTGAGTGTCTTCGGCGGGCTCAGTGGCGGCGTCGGCACCAGCTACTTCTATCTGGACGGCGGTGTCCTAGAGGTTGCGGGTCTCATCACGAACCTGGATCAGTTCGTCGTCGGCCAGGCCAGCGGCTCCAACAGCACGTTCAGCGTCGCAGGTACGGACGAGATAAACACCGCCGAACTCATCGTCGGCGATGCGGGATCGGGCAGTATCACGCAGAGCGGCGGGACCGTCACGGTTGATAGTCACCTATTGATGGGCGCGCTGGCGGACTCGGAGGGCACTTATCGATTATCTGGCGGCAGCCTCGACGTCGGCGGGAGCATCAGCGGCGGAGTCGGAGCCAGCCACCTGTATCTCGACGGTGGTGAGCTGACCGTTGCGGGTGACATCATGAACCTGACCGAAATTTCCATCGCCGAGGCTGCGGGCTCATTTGCGGCGCTGACCATTACGGATTCGCAGTACGTCTCCGTAGCGGACTTGATCGTCGGCGACGAAGGCACGGGCACTCTGACGCAGACCGGCCCAGGCAGCAACGTTGCTATCAGCAACGGCCTGGTCCTGGGCGGGTCGGCTGGCTCCGGCGGAACTTGCCGCCTGGTGAATGGAGCCCTGGCTGTGCAGGGAACCGTGATGGGCGGCCCGGGGACAAGCCGGCTAATTGTCGATAGTAACGACTTCAGCGTGGACGGGTCCATTCTGAATCTCGACGAGCTCACGATCGGCGAGGCGGCGAGCGCCAACGTCGCGTTGACGATCGCGGACGGCGACTCGACGCAGGAATACAACATGATCGTGGGCCTGGCCGGCACGGCCGTCGTGACTCAGACGGGCGGCACCAACATCGTAGAGAACGCTTTGTATATCGGGGTAGAGTGCTCCGCGAACGCCGCCTATCACCTCCAAGGCGGGACCCTCCAGGTAAACACGATCCACATCGGCCTGTGCGGCTACGGCGTGTTCAACTGGAGCAATGGTCAGCTAGACCCACCCGGCGGCTGGCTCACGGTGCACGTCTGGCCGGGCGGCGAGTTCGACGACAACGGCCAGCCCTTCGACGGCGAAGTGATTTACCACGATCCGTTCGACGACTGCAACGGCAATGGCATCCCCGACCAGTGCGACCTGAGTTGTGATGCCCCCGCCGGCGAATGCAACCTCCCAGGGTGCGGCCAGAGCCAGGATTTCAACAGAAACGGCATTCCAGACGAGTGCGAATCCGCCGGATGGCGTCTGCGAGCCGATGCAGGGCCGCCAGCCCGACGCGACCACGCTACGGCATATGATAGTGTACGGGCGGTAACAGTCCTGTTCGGGGGACGCCACCAGGGCAGCGAATACGGAAACGATACATGGGAGTGGGATGGAACGAGTTGGATCGAAGTGACTCCGCCGGACCCAGAAAACAGCCCCCCGGGGCGCCAACAAGCAGCGATGACGTATGATACCGGTCGCGGCGTCACGGTGCTTTTCGGCGGGAAAGACGCCAGCACGTGGAAGGGCGACACATGGGAGTGGAACGGAAGCACCTGGACCATGATGCATCCGGGAGATCCCAACGGAAACAACGCTCCGTCGCCGCGTACGGCGCCTCGGATGGTCTTCGATCAATCCCGGGGCACGATCGTCCTGTTCGGCGGTTACGACGGTGGCGGCCCATCTGGAATGTACTCCGACCTCTGGGAATGGGATGGCAATGGCTGGACAGAGCTACCGTCGAATAGTGGACCGGGAGGCCGTGAGATGCATGGCATGGCATACGACACCGCCCGCGCGAAGGTGGTTGTGTTTGGCGGAGAACAAGGCAACAGTCAGCGTTGGAGGGATACCTGGCTTTGGGACAGCCACGACGGTACCTGGGAGCAGGGACCACTGGGCCCCTCCAAACGCTCCAACATGGCCATGACGTTCGACACGGCTCGCAAGGTCACACTCCTCTTTGGAGGTGAAGACGGTAGCATCTTCTCTGGTGATACCTGGGCGTTTGACGGGGCATCATGGGTGCCACTGGAGACACCCGTTCATCCGTCGAACCGCACCAAGCCCTTCATGGCTTATGATTCCGCCCGCCAAGTGTGTGTGTTGTTCGGTGGTTGTACGGACACGAAGGGATTGAGTCAGGAGACCTGGGAATTCGGCGTGTCTGTTCAAGGCGACTTCGACCACGACGGCGATGTCGACATCAACGACTTCAACGCATTCGCCGACTGTATCCTGGGACCGCGGGAGCCCTACGGCGAGGGATGTGAAATTGTGGATTTCGACTCCGACGAAGATGTTGATCTTGCTGACTTTGCAAGGTTTCAGGCGATCTTTACCGGATCGCAACCTTGATCGATCGATTTGTTAAGGCGACAAGAGAGGCCGCCTCACATAGACGGTTTTGCCTTGCGTGGTGCCGCTCGGTTCGTGGGCCTCCGTGCCCGCGACTGGCGGGCAGGGACGCCCGCCCCGCCGAGGAACCGCCCCAAACCTGACAACGCAACCGGCTCTTCTGTCCAGAGTTCCATGAAGGTGTGGCTGGCGTGGCGAGCACTTCAGCGGCGGCCATCTGCCGGTTTATCGGACTGCCGTTTGGGTGGCCGCGGAGTGGTTTCTGGCCAGGCCTACTGAACCCCCTGCTGGAACTAAACGATGTATCTCGTAAGGCTGTGGGTCACCGCTCAATTCGAGCGGGCAGCCTAGCTTGGAGGGTCCGGGTACGGCGAGCTCGGACTCTCTTTTTATATGCGCTGCGAGCCGTCCCGCTCGTTCGAACCCGCAGGTTAAGCATTGACAGAGCACTAGTGCTCCGTCAACGCTGATTTGACGGGTTGCGTATCGATCGGGATGTGTGCCACTGCTCTTGAGCAGTGCTAAGCTTCGCCGCGTGCACCGAGATCGTTAAGAAACACTGCTCAAGAGCAGTGGCACCCCAGCCCGTCAATTGAGGGTTGACAGAGCACTAGTCGTTCTTGGTGCTCTCCTTCTTCTCCGGTTGCTCCGCTTTCTCGCGGGCCTCCATCTCAGCCTTGGCGGCGGCCGCCCGTTGCCGGCGGGTCGGAATCCGGTCGAGCTTGTCCTTGAGTTGCTGGAAATAGCGTTCCAGCGCCTTGTTGAGCTTCTCCAGCTCCGCCCGAATCTTGTCCCGCTCTTCTTCGGTCGTGACCTTTTCCCCTCGTTTTTCGAGCGCCTCGATGTCGGGGAGCCGGCGACGAAGATAGTTGTCACGCGTTTCCTGTTGGCCCCGCAGAGCCCGCCAGGCGTTTTCTTGCTGGTCCTCGTTGAGTCGGTAGCGCTTGATGAACTTATTGACGTATTCGGTCCATTCATCCTTGAGGCGGGACGGACTGGGGACCGCGGGCTTGGTCGTGGGCGACTCGGGTTCCACGCTCGCGCCTGCCCCTTCAGCCTCTGGGACCGACTCCAGTCCCAGGGCCTCACGCCGGGCTTGTTCCTGCTCTCTCCTGAGTTGCCCCTCGCGCTCACGCTCTTTTTGGCGGAACGCCTCGCTCCGGGGCCATTCGGTCTCCCAGTCGTAGCCGCCGTCAGCCCAGACGTCCATTCTGTGATTCATGTGATTCACGCCCACCCGGAACATGGCCATTTCGCCGTCCAGTTGAAGCTGCTGCTCTTCGGTCATGAACGTGCGGAGCTCGTCGGAGCTCTCTTCCATCAGGTCAAAGACGTCATTGAGCAGCGGTTGGGCGCGCTCGGCCCAGTCGGCGACCTCCTCCGGCGTGGGCGGCTCTGCGCCTATGACCGCCTCCACCCACTGATTGACGACCGTGATTATTTCAGCGCGGTTCTCCAGGATGAAACGCGGAAAACGCTCCTTGATCACCTCCCGCGTTTCCCACAACTGGTCGTCGTCGAAATCGTAATGCCGAGCCAGCTCGTCAGTGATCCGGTCAATCGCCCGGTCGATAATCGTCGGGGTGATGAAGAGCATCGGCGCTTGATCGCCGGTTTCGTGCCGCGGCTTGTCCGGTTCGTCCTCGTAATAGTCGTCATCGTGCTCCTGCGCGCCGGCCACGGCGCCGGCCAGCCCCAACAACGCCAGCAGGACCCACAATCTGGTTGTCTTCATCACGCGAGACCTCCATGCCATACTTAGCGGCTGCTCCCGGCCACCACTGCCGGAGCCGGCGACAGCGAATTGTACGCCTTCGCACACGCTCCGCAGCCCTCTGGAACCCATTTTGACCGGGCTGCACAATTTTACACACATTCCACGCCGGCCGGATGCGGCGAAATCGCTGATGCGAGAGTCCTTACCCGCACTCCCCTATTAGACACGCTATCGTGGGACCAGTCAGCGGTGCTGTAAACATCTTTGCCGTGCAAACTTGTTTACAGCAGTGGTCCGGGACGCACCCTGCTCGCTACTCGCCACACAACTTACCTACTCTTCGTGTCCTTCGTGGTTCAATTCGGAGCAGCGCGAGCACCCGACAGATAGGCACTTACTCGCTAAACAGCGTAATAACTGACCGCTGAAAGCTGATTGCTGAGATCTTGTTGCAAACGGCTAAACTCTTACCACTCTGTTAAAACGGGACACGTAGTAATATCGTCACAACTTCTTTCTTTACAACACTCTGTATTGCAAACCCGTCGCATCTTGTTT
>JAGMDK010000335.1 GCA_023128695.1 Phycisphaerae bacterium | reverse complement strand
GGTACGGGGCCCGGCCGCTACAGTCTCATCTGTGCTCAGCCGCGGGCGGTCCTGGTGCAGTTTGAGCACGAGCCGGCTCGGCTGATCGTCGATGGTCGCGTAGTGGACGAGGATGCCGGCGGCTGGACGCTGTGGCGACGTGTGCAACAGAGTCTGCCGCGCCTGGCGCCGACTCCGTGGTCGCTTTCGCCGGGGTGGGTGGGCTATGTCGGCTTTGAGATGGCGCGGCAGCTTGAACGCCTGCCCGCCACTCGCCACGAAGACCTCGGGATGCCGCTGTTGCGCATGGCCTTGTTCGACCGTGGAATCGTGCTGGATCACCATGCGCGGCGGGCGTTTGCCGTGCATGCGCCGGCAGTAGCTCCAAGTTTGAGACAGCATCTCCGGGTGGCCCAACGCTGGATCGCCGCGGCTTCCGCTTGTGCTAATGAAACGGCGTCTGCCAACCCAAGTCTCCGTCACGAGATCTCCCAGCTCGATCACGAGTACGCTATCGCCCGCGCGCTCGACTACATCGCGGCCGGAGATATCTATCAGGTCAACCTCGCCCAACGCCTGCGGATTGAGGGCCTCAACAACCCCTTCTTAACCTATGCCGCGATCCGACGGTCGAACCCGGCCCCCTACGCGGCCCTGCTCCGCTGGGCCGGCGGCGCGGTGGCGTCGTTTTCGCCGGAATTGTTCCTCCGTCTGCGCGGCGACGAAGTGCTGACGTGCCCGATCAAAGGCACCCGCCCCCGCACCGGCAATCCGGCGGAGGACGAGATGCGGCGGCGGGAGTTGCTGGCCAGTGAGAAGGAAGCGGCCGAACTGGCCATGATCATCGACCTGCATCGGAACGATCTGGGCAAGGTCTGTCGCTACGGCAGTGTCCGCGTGGCGCACCCGCGACGGGTCGAAGCCCATCCGACGGTCTTCCACACGGTCGCCGACGTGGTCGGACGCCTGCGGCCGGAGTATGACGGCCTCGATCTGCTGAGGGCGTGCTTCCCGGCCGGCTCGATCAGCGGCGTACCCAAAATCCGGGCCATGCAGATCATCGACGAGCTCGAGCCCGTCGCCCGCGGGGTCTACACCGGCGCCGTCGGCGTGCTCGGCCTCGACGGACAAATGACCTTCAACGTCGCGATTCGCACTTTGCAGATGCGCGGGCCGTCGGCGACACTCTACGTGGGCGGCGGGATAGTCGCGGATTCCGAACCCACCGCCGAGTATGAGGAGACGCTCGCCAAGGCCCGCGGCATCCTGGCGGGAATGGGTCTTATGAGTAGCGAGTTGCGAGTAGCGAGTTTGGTGTGAGGGTTGAGGATTGAGGATTGAGGGTTGAGCGGTGCGTGAATGGGTTTGCCTCAATGGGGTGTTGATGCCGGCCGACGAGGCGCGGGTCAGCGTGTTCGACTCGGGCTTCATGCAGGGCATCGGGCTGTTCGAGACCATGCGGGCCTATAACGGCAAGGTCCTGCGGCTCGATCGCCACCTGGATCGGCTCGCCAACTCCGCCGTCGTTTTGGGGTGGACCGTCACGCCCGATACCGAGGAGTTGGCCGACAACGTGAGCCAGGTGCTCTCGGCGACCAGAGCCTTAGACGCCCGCGTGCGGCTCACGGTGACGACGGGGTCGCTGCACGCCACGGCGAGTGACGTGCCGGGGCTGACGGTCGTAGTGACGGCGTCGCCCGGGGAAAAGTACCCCGACGAATATTACGCGAAGGGCGTTACCGTACTCGTTTCAAACTTCCGGCAAAGCGGCGCCGACCCGACGGTGGGGCACAAGACGACGAGCTACTTCGCCCGGTTGGCGTCGCTGCGGGCCGCCCATGCCCAGGCGGCGTTCGAGGCCCTGTGGCTCACCCCGGACGGGCACCTGGCCGAAGCGGCGATCAGCAACGTCTTCGTGGTCCACGACCAGCAGTTGCTGACGCCGCCGCTGGACACGCCGGTGCTGCCCGGAATCACGCGAGCGACGGTGATCGAGTTGGCGGTCGCCTTGGATATCCCGGTGCGTGAGACGCCGCTGACGCTCGAGGATGTGCGGGCGGCTGACGAGGTTTTTCTGACCAATAGCATGATGGAGGTCATGCCGGTGGTACGCGTGGAGCGCGAGCCGATCAGCGACGAAAAGCCGGGGGATGTGACCCGCGAACTGGCGGTCGCGTACGGACATCTGATCGATCGGGAGTGCAGCGGTGAATAAGCGGTCAGCAATCAGCTTTCAGCGGTCAGCTTTCAGCTTTCAGCGGTCAACATCCGGGGTGGCCCATCGCTTTAGCGGTGGGGGACACGAATGATTATTCAATCCTTACCGATTGCGGCTAAAGTGGTGGCGTCCCGTAAACGGAGCACGCTGATGAGCAAGCTGTCTGTCAAGCGAAAACCGCCGGCGAAGCGCCGTAACTCAAGCGATCCGCCGCCGACCGTCGCGCGGGTTTTCGCTGCCCTGAACGAGTTGGCGCCGTTCGAGCACGCCGCCGAGTGGGACAACGTCGGGCTCCTGGCCGGGTGGATGGACGCGCCGGCCAAGAAAGCGCTGTTGGCGATCGACCTGACGGACGCGGTCGCCCGCGAGGCTCTCAACAAGGGCGTCGATACGCTCGTCGTCTATCATCCGCCGATCTTCAAGGGCATTCGCGCGGTCACGAATCAAGCAGATGGACCTACCAATCTGCTGCCCGATCTGCTCGCGGCGCGGATTTCAATAATCGCCCTGCATACCGCCCTGGATGCCGCGGCGGGCGGGACCAATGACATTCTGCTCGACGTGTTCGACCCGGTTCAGCGGTACCCGCTCGAACCACTGCTGCGCGAGAATCGACAATACAAGCTCGTCGTCTTCGTGCCGCCGCGGGAGGTCGACGGCTTGCGGCGAGCGCTTTCCGCAGCCGGTGCGGGCGTGATCGGGCACTATGCGGAGTGCAGCTACGAGCTGGCCGGGCGGGGCACATTCCGCGGCGACGAGACGAGCTCCCCGACCATCGGCCGCAAACAGGTGCTCGAACACGTGGAGGAGACGCGCCTGGAAATGATTGTCCCCCGGACGCGGCTGGGAGACGTCGTGCGGACACTGTCAGCGAAGCATTCGTACGAAGAGCCGGCCTTTGACGTGTATCCGCTGCACGAGCCCGTCGGCCGCGGCGAGGTCGGCCAGGGCCGCGTCGGCCTGTTGAAAAATTCCACCCGCGGCGTCACCCTCATCAAGACGCTCGGCGAGCGCGTGGATCTGTCCTGCGCCCTGCTCGTCGGCAATCTAAAACGCCGCTTTCGATCCGTGACAGCCGCGGCGGGAGCGTTCGGCGTACGGGCGTTCCGCGACCCGGACTCACTCGTCCTGACCGGCGAATTCAAGCACCATAACGCCCTCGAGCTGCAACGCCGCGGGATCACGGTCGTGCACCTCGGGCATTACGCCAGCGAACGCCCGGTACTGGACGTCGTCCGCCGGCATTTGAAGCAAAGTGTCCGCGGGCTGCGGCTGGAGATCGCTCGCCGCGACCGGGCGCCGTTTTCGCCGCTGCGAACATAGCTATTCGTGGCCGATGTTAACGTGCCTCGGAGGTGTTCAATGTACAAGGTGACTATCCCACTTAGAGCTCATAAAGAAAAACCTGCCGAAGAGCCGCAGGCTTTAGCCTGCGCGGTGCCGCGCGGACTGAAGTCCGCGGCTCTTAGGGTTTTGCCGGCGCCTCTTAGAACTCTAGTGCTCTGTCACGCATCGCTTGATGGGTGGCACG
>JAGMDK010000334.1 GCA_023128695.1 Phycisphaerae bacterium | reverse complement strand
GGCTCGAACTTGATCGGCGTTTTCAAGTCCTCCAGGTTTTCCAAGCGTTCCTTCGCCCCCGGCACATAGTCCGCGGCCCAAGGAAAGTGCGGCGCCGCCCCGAGAACATACGGAGAGCCCTTGAAACGCGGGTCGGTCAGAAGCCGGTCGTACAACGCCGCGGCCTGGTCAAACTCACGCAACGACTCGTAGGTGGTTGCCAGGGCGTATGTGGCGGCCGCCTCGACCATCGGCGGGATGCCGTCACTGCCTACGATCTCTTCCAGCACGGCCACCGCCTCACCAAGCGCCTCCTGGCGCCGCTCGGGTTGCGCGAGGGCCTGGTCGCTGAGAGCACGGGCCAGCAGCAGCCGCGCGAAGCCCGCCAACGCCGGATGCGACGTCTCCTGGATCAGGGTCCGCAGGTCGTTGATGGCCCCGTCAACCTTGGTCTTGTCCGACCCGGCCAGGATGGTTTCGAGCTCGCCGAGGCGCTGCGAGGTCTGTTCGAGCGCGTGCTGCCGGCTGTAGCTCCAACCTTTCCAACTGGCGAAAAACACGATCACCACGAGCACTAGGGCTATCGTGTAACGGGTCGTCGGGTTGTTCAGGTCGCGCAATTTCTCCAGCGCTTCGGCCAATTCGTTCTGCTTGAGTTGATGTCGAGTGTCGGCGTCCATTGGGGCACCTCATTGAAATACGCCCGTCTCGCGGCTCAGGGTTGGCGCGTGGCGGGCTTGACCTTCCGCTCGGCCGAGCCCTTCGGCAGCGGGCCGAGATTGATAATCAACGTCGTTTTCAACTTCCCCCGCCTGATCCGGATATTACAGTCCTCGGTGTCACTTTCGAAGCTCAAATGGTGCTCCCCGCTTTCGAGGCTCTCCTTCTTGAGAATAAATTTGGCCGAGGGCATGTGGTTGGTGTAGAAATCCGCGATTTGCTCGGGGGAGGCGTTGCCCTCGAAGGCGTAGTTGGCCCAGCGAATTTGCCCACTGGCCCAGGCATTGCTGCGGTCGCGCACCATCTGAAACCCGGCCGGGATCGGTATGTTCTTGAGCATCCGATGCTGACGCGGCGACGGCGGCGGACCCTGTCCCGGCGGAGTAGACTCGCTGCCGCCAAAGCCATTGCACCCGGACAGGCTTGCGATGGTGAATAACATCCCGGCGCAGGCCGCGCTCCATCGTAAGCGGATGTCAAAACTAGCACACGTGCCATTCATGGCCATTCCTCCTGAGTTCTCCTTGAACTTGGCATTCTGACGAATAATAGTTACTTAGTCAAACTCAAGAATCCCTACCCTACCGGCTTCGGGACCGACCGGGACGGAGCCCGGTCGGTTCAGCCTTCCGTGATCGGCGCCGTCAGCGGCTCGCATAGCCGTTCCCAGTCCGCGCGGCGCATCTTGATCGCGTCCCGATGCGTACCGGCCTGCATGACCAGGAACTCGTCGTCCTTCAGCCGCGTGTCCATGACCGTCTTCAGGCCGAAGAGCGAGCCGATCGGGGGCTCCGCGCCGAGCTCACAATCGGGGAACAACGTGCTCATCTCCGACTCGGTCGCCAACCGCACCTCCGACTCGTGCAGCACTTCGGCCACGCGGGCCGGATCAATGTGCTGCGGCGCCGGCACGACGCACATCGCAAAGCCCGCGGCCGTCTTCACGATCACCGGCTTGGCGACCATGTACCCGGAGACGTGCTCCACATTCGCCAGTCCCTGCGACGTGTAGGTCACCGGATGCGTGTGCTTCTCGAAGGCAATACCACGTTCTTGTAAAAGCGAGTCGAGTTGCATGGTTCGTTCTCCTTTCGACGGCAAGAAAGGTATCAACGTGAAATGCGACCAGGGGAAATTATACTATAACCCTCCCCCATCATGCAATTGATGTTGGGGCACATCGAGTGCTAACCTAGCACCTTGAACAGAACCCCAAGCGTCAGCGCGGGGAACAGAACCCCAAGCGTCAGCGCGGGGAACAGAACCCCAAGCGTCAGCGCGGGGAACAGAACCCCAAGCGTTAGCGCGGGGATGCGCCCGCTCGCTGACGCTCGGGGTTCTGATCGCGGACGCGCGAGTGCCACTGCTCTTGAGCAGTGCTCAAGCAAGCGCCGGTCAGAGATGACACTACTCAAGAGCAGTTCCGCCCGCTCAGAGCCGGCCGCGCCGGATGATCGACAGCAGGAGCATGATGCCCATCACACCCGCCGCCAGAAAGCCGACCAGGCCGATGACCGGGATGTCATACCAGGTCGGCGGAAGCCGCGAGTGGATGATCAACGACGACCCCACGATCAGAGCCGCGACGACGATCGCGAAGGAAACACGATTGGCGATCCGGTCGTGCGTTTCCAACATCGATTCGAGGCCGCGATGCTCGAATCCGATCCGCAAGCGGCCCCGTTTTGAGAGCCGCAGCAGGTCTCGCACGCCGCCGGGGATTTCCCGCGCGAGCTGGAGCAGTTCGCCGCCGGTGTCGAAGACCTCGCGCAGCAAGCGGTGCGGCCGCAGACGGTCGAGCTTGAGCTTGCGCACGTACGGCGTGGCGGCGGCCACCATGTCCAACTCGGGGTCCAGCCGGGCCACGAACTGTTCCGCCGTCGCCGCCGCCTTCAACATCATGACCATATCGGGCGGAATGATCAGGCGGTGACGGCGGACCAGGTCGAGCAGCTCGTGCATCAACTTGCTGAAATCCAGGTTGCCCAGGGCAGTCGGGATGTTCACGTCGACGAACTGGGCCACGTCGTTTTCAATGGCCCGGTGGTCCGGCTCGACCTCGTCGTCGTGGGTGGTCAGCCGCAGCAGGGCCGTCGCCGCCCGGGACGCGTCCCGTTGAGCGATGGCGTAGATCAGGTCGGCAAAGCACTCACGACCATAGCGATCCAGCCGGCCCATCATCCCGAAATCGAGCAGGCAAATCACGTTGTCCGGGAGCGCGAAGACGTTGCCCGGGTGCGGGTCGGCGTGGAAAAACCCGTGCACGAAGATCTGCTTCAATGTCAGTGCCGTCCCCCGCCGAGCGATTACCTGCCGATCCAGACCGGCCGCCGCCAGGGCATCCAGATCGGTGACCGGGATGACGTCCACATACTCCATCGTCAGGACGTGCGGCGTCGTCAAGCCATGAAAGACCTTCGGCACGTAGACCGTCTCGTCATCGTTGAATTCGCGCGCGAAGCGTTCCAGGTGCATCGCCTCGGTCGTGAAATCCAGCTCCCGTTCGAGCACCCGGCTGAATTCCTCGACGATCCGGCTCGGACGGTACAGCCGCAGGTCTTCGACGTGCTTTTCCGCCAGCATCGCCAAATGCAGCAGAATTTCCAGATCGACCTCGATCACGGCCTCGATGTCGGGCCGCTGGACCTTGACGACAACCTCTTCGCCGGAATGCAGCGTGGCGCGATGGACCTGCCCGATCGAGGCGGCCGCGATCGACTTTTCCTCAAACCGCTCGAAGACCTGATCCAGCGGCCGACCCAGCTCGGAGGCGACTATCTCACGGACCTGCTCGTACGGAAATGGCGGTACGCCTTGCTGGAGTTTGGAGAATTCCGCAACGAACTCGGCGGGAGCCAGGTCGGGCCGCGTGGAGAGTACTTGCCCGAGCTTGATGAAGGTCGGCCCCAACTCCTCCAGCATCATCCGCGCCCGCTCGGCGGCGGTCAGCGTCTCGACATGCTCTCGGCGTGTGCGCGAGATGAGTTTCCACCCGATTTCGAGGTACTGGCTGATCTTGAGCCGATCAACCAGCTCCTCGAACCCGTACTTGATCAGCACGGTCAGAATCTGCCGGTAGCGATTGACGTGCCGGTAGGTGCGGGAGACGAGCCCGATCTTGCGGATGGCCATGGTCAGTCGTGCTGGGCGGCGCAGTGCTGCTCGAGCTTTTCGAGGCGGGCGGTCAGCTCGGCGAGATCCTCGCGGGTCGGCAGGTCCGCCTTCTTGAAGCTCTCGCTTACGAGACGTTGCACGGTGGCTTCGAGGTCTTCACGCCCCTTCTTCGCCCGCGCGACCGCCTCATCCACGAATTCCTGCCCCTTGTCGGTCGAGAGTTGGGCCGCGTTGGCGATCTCGCGGGCGATTTCTTCCACCTTATCTTTGGTCATCAGGCCCAAACCCACGCCGGTCAGCAGCGTCTTCTTCATCAGGTCGATCATGCCACGGTCTCCTATGTGAAATGCACTAGAAACGGGATTGTACCGCGTGTGGTACGCCCCAACCAGCAAGCGGTTCGCCGGCGAGCCGCCGGGTGTGCAGGACGCTCTCGGCGGATATATATGGATTTGGTTGTAACGGCATTGTCCGATAGAAAATGCACTCTCGCACCATTATCAGCCTATTGGCCACCCCGGACCGTTTCCAGCAACGCGGCCTGCATCGTGGCGAAGACATGAGTAGCCGACCGGTGCGAGAAGCGGTGCAGAAATGCTCCCCGATTTCGCAAACTTTTGAATACAATGGGGTTCTAACCCGTCAGGAGAGTAGAACCTGAAGCAGGTGAGGGAGAACGTCATGAACAAGCTGCTGGTAACGATGCTGATCGGAATCCTGTTGGGGCCGCTGGCGGGCTGCGACTTTGATATTCTGCTCGACGAGTTCGACCGGGTGGATTCCGTGGCCCGGCGGGGATGCCTGGATTGCTACGAGACCGTCGAGACATATTACGTCGAGGACGAGTACTACTACGATCCGGGCTACACGGAAGTCGTGTGGGTCGAGGACGCGTATTACTACGACGAATACGACGAATACTACTACGAGGATGAGTATTACGACGAATATTTGTACGAGGACGAGTATTACGAAGACGAGTATTACGACGAATACTGGTATGAGGAAGACGACTACTGCGACGACTGTTGCGAAGACGAATACTACGACGAGTACTACGAAGACGATTGGTACGACGACGACTGGGACGAAGACGACTACGAAGATGATTGGTACGACGATTAGTAGTCCGCTTCATAAGTTTCGCGCCACGTCCTCACGTTCCCACATCTTATCCGTCAATGTACGT
Source organism: Phycisphaerae bacterium (assembly GCA_023128695.1). GTDB lineage: Bacteria > Planctomycetota > Phycisphaerae > UBA1845 > Fen-1342 > JAGMDK01. Next base: position 1,792 of record JAGMDK010000334.1, on the reverse strand, counting down.
GACGCGGAGCACCAGGTTGCGCCACGTGGGGGGAATCGGATAGAATAATCCGTCCTGATCAGAAAGGACGAAGATATGCCGGCCACGACAGCAAACACGAGTGAAACGGCGGGACGTTTCGGCCCCTTCGGCGGGCAATACTTGCCCGAGGTGCTCATGGGAGCGATCCGCCAACTTGAACATGAATACGAGCAGGCTAGGAACGACCCGGCGTTTTGGGCCGAACTCGACCGCTATCTGACCAGCTACGCCGGGCGGCCGAGCCCGCTGTACTTCGCCCGGCGGCTGACCGAGCAGCTCGGCGGGGCGAAGATTTACCTCAAGCGCGAAGACCTCAACCACACCGGGGCCCACAAAATAAACAACACCCTCGGCCAGGCCTTGCTCACCAAGCGGATGGGCAAACGCCGCGTCATCGCTGAGACCGGGGCCGGTCAGCACGGCGTCGCGACGGCGACCGCCTGTGCCGTGCTCGGGCTCGAATGCGTGGTCTACATGGGGACCGAGGACGTCCGCCGACAGGCGTTGAACGTGTACCGGATGCGGCTACTGGGGGCCGAGTGCGTTCCCGTCGAGAGCGGGCAGCGGACACTCAAGGACGCCATCAACGAGGCCATGCGGGACTGGATGGCGAGCGTCGCGCACACTCATTACATCATCGGGAGCGTGATGGGACCGCACCCGTTTCCGACCATCGTCCGCGACTTCCAGACCGTGATCGGCCGCGAGACGAAGGAGCAAATTCTGGCTGCCGAGGGCCGCCTGCCGGACGTTATCCTGGCCTGCGTCGGCGGAGGGAGCAACGCGGCGGGGATCTTCTACCCATTCATCGAAAACGAGTCGGTCCGGCTGATCGGCGTCGAGGCCGCGGGAGAAGGGCTCGAAGGCACACGTCATGCCGCCACGTTGGCCAGGGGTCACCCGGGCGTGCTGCACGGCATGCACACGGTCGTTTTGCAGGACAATGACGGGCAAACGCTGCCGGTGCACTCGGTCGCGGCCGGGCTGGATTACCCGGGCGTGGGCCCCGAGCATGCGCGATGGCACGCCGCCGGGCGGGCGGAATACACCTCGGCCACCGATGTCGAGGCGCTCGACGCATTCGAGTTATTGTCGCGCACCGAGGGCATCATACCGGCGTTGGAAACCGCCCACGCCGTGGCCCATACGGTCAAGCTCGCGCGGGAGTTGCCGGCTGACAAGCTCGTGGTGATCAACCTGAGCGGCCGGGGAGACAAGGATTGTGTCGAGGTTTCCCGGCTGCGGGAGCAGGATCGCGGGCGGAGGTAGTCCGGCTAGAGCAGTTTCAACAAACATCCGGCGTCGGTTGGGAGGGCGAGGCTCCTGCCGGGAGGGCGAGGCTCCTGCCGAGCCGCGGCTCGCCGGGAGGCTCGCCCTTCCAAAGCGACGTGTCGCGTCTGCGGCCCCGCACGATTCGCCCGGGCAGAAGACAGCCCGACAGAAGACGGCCGGCCAGGAGCCGGCGACGACCTTCGTTGAGCTGGTTCCTCCGGCGCCCGCTCGTTCTCCCGAATGCACCGTCGAACTGGAGGATCCTCGCGCGAGGAACTCGACCAGCCCGAACTGCCCTGGGAGCCATGAACCCGTGCGGAACATGCCGATTTCGGTTTTGCAACGGCCGGGATCAGGGGGTATACATGCGCCCATGTTGCCCGTGGACGGTCCACGGACTCCTGGCGTGCCGGGCTGACTCCGCGAAATGGGCCAAAGGCGTCTGACCGCCGGTGGAAATAGGCGCAATGGAGGGCCAACATGAGTCGCCAGGCGACCC
>JAGMDK010000333.1 GCA_023128695.1 Phycisphaerae bacterium | reverse complement strand
TAGACCTTATCACCTTGTCACGTTCTCACGGCCGGTACGGAGCCCGGCCGCTACATTTTCCGGTAACTAGAAGGATGCCAGTACATGAGCACTAATACCGGCCACAAAGGGCAGAAGACCTGGTTGGACGAAATCATCCAGCCGTTCATCGACCTATACCACGCACCCCGCGCCCTGTGGGGCATCAACCTCGCCTACGTCCTGGAGGGCATGGTCTACTTCGGGATGCTCGGCTACCTGGCGATGCACTTCGCGGACTTCATTTTCCAGCGCGTCGAGCACTCCGACGAGTGGTCGCATCTCATGGTGATGATGCTCACCGGCGGCATTACCCTCGCGATGGCTCTGCTGGGGTTCATTCCCGACAAACGCGGCGTCCGCTTCGCGCTCATAACAGCCTTCGTTTTCATGCTCATTGGCCGCGGCTTGTGGGCGGGCGCTCCTAATCTGCTGGGGCTCGAACCGGCTCGGCCGGGGGTTTTCGCCGGCGACAAGGTGAGCCTGCATGTTACTGGGATCGATACCCAAGACGATGTGAAAACTATCACGGCGGCGACGGTCATTGCCAATGATGAAGGCGCCTCCGGTGTGCGGGTCTACCTGGACCTCGATCTCGCGGAGGGCGAGGGGATGGCCCCCGGCGCGGCGCTCGAGTCCCGGCTGGTTAGTTTGAGTCAGGCAACCGTGTTGGCGGGCAAGGAACAGACCTGGAAGGTGGAGTACGGCAGCAAGCCCGTCACCGCCTACCTGTTCGCGAACGCGGCGGAGCAAGCCGGCCTCTGTGTCGGTGCCGTCATCTCTGTGGACAGAGCCTACGTGAGCTTCCGGGAGTGGAAGGACAAGGAAGATATGCAGGAGTGGGTCATTCGCACCCACTGGGCGGAGGACTTCAGCCAGGTCGACATGTCGGCGTGCACGCAGGAGGAGAAAGACAAGGCCCGGAAGGCCATGGACAGCGCGGAAAATGTTGAGTCGCTGTTGAAAAGTAAAGACCGCTGGACGGTCGCCGCGGAAACCGATGCCGTGAAAGAAGCCGAGATCGTCAACATTGCCGGACTGCGCGAGTTGGACGATGGCAAGGTCAATGTCGTCCTGCGCGATGTCCTGGTCAGCTATGTTCGCAACGGCGGCTACCTCCTCCAGACCGAGCCGGACGGTCCGGCCATCTACGCCTTCGTCAGCCCGTTCTGGTCGCCGCTACACATCGTCACGCTGTGCGGCATGATGTTGGTGGTCATAGGCTACGGCATGTATCAACCCGCCGCGTACGCGGGTGTGCGCAAGTTCACCACGCCCAAGACCGCGGCGATGGGCTTCGCCATGCTGTACGCGTTGATGAACCTCGGCGGCTGGCTGCCCTCGTTCGCGTTCCTGCTACGGGACGACGACTGGGCCGGCCTGGGGATCCCCGGCATGTATTGGGTGTACACCGGTTTCACTTTGATTGCGTTGATCACGACGTTCTTCATCCTCAGTCGCATAACGGTACGCAAGGCGATCGACACGGCCAAGGAAGAAACCGCCCGCATCAAGGCCGAGGAGGAAGCGGAGAAGGGCGCGTCCAAACCTGCGCGGGACGAGCAGGCCCAGACCGTGGATGAGCCCGTCGTCGTGGAGGCGGACCGCGAGCGCATCAAGCCACACATGTGGCTGTTCTGGCTGGCCGGCATGGCGATATTCCTGTTCAAGGGGGAATCCCCCTGGTATCACACGTGGGAAGAAGCGCTGTGGCGGTGGATCGCCGCGGGGATCATCTTCATTTTGCCGTTGATGTTTGCGCTGATCCCGCCCGCAAAACGCTGGCTGGCGCGTTATCCGCTGTCGAACGGTAAGTTCGCGTTCTTCATCTTCGCCCTGATCCCGGTCCAGACCCTGTTCACGTACAACTGGCTGGTGCTGCCGCAGTACATCAAACGCGCCTATGAAGGCTGGATCGGCGAGTACTTCGAGATCGCTGCGAACTCCAACCCGATTCTGATTTTCATCGCCGTCCCGATCATCGTCGCACTGTCGCAGAAGGCGAAGGTCTACAACATGATGATCTTCGGGACGTTTATCATGGCGGCGCCGGCGTTCCTGCTCGTGTTGGGACCCCACTGGTGGACGCTGGCCGCTTATATCCTCATCATGACGATCGGCGAGGCGATGTGGCAGCCGCGCTTCCTCCAGTACGCCGCCGAGATTGCCCCGGAGGGCCGCACGGGCGAGTACATGGGCGTGGCCCAACTGCCCTGGTTCCTGACCAAGGTACTCGTACCCCTGCTGTACTCCGGCAGGCTGATGGATAGGTTCTGCCCGGCCGACGGCCCAAAAAACACGGAAGTCATGTGGCTCATCTTCGCCTGTATCGCGATGTCATCGACCGTCATGCTAATCCTGGCCAAGGGCTGGATCGGCAAGGACTTCAAGACCAAGGCGGACTAGAGCCGTTTCAGAAAACATCTGGCGTCCGTTGGGAGGGCGAGGCTCCTGCCGAGCCGCGGCTCGCCGGGAGGCCCGCCCTCCCAAGGCGACGGACTTTTCTTGAAATTGCTTTAATAACTAACAACCAATAACACTAAATTGGGAGGGCAAACCTCCTACTCTCCATAGAGTTGCCGTTGCCACAAAAATGGTCACACCCCTGCTCGGCGTGACTCGCAAGCACCGCTGACACGGCACAGCCGCCGTGATATGCTGGCCTCTGTGAGAACCGTCTCCAAAAAGAAGGGGGCCGGCAAGAAGTCTCGCCGGGCGCTCAAGCCGGCGGTCGGGCCGCCCAAGTTGCTCCCGGTCGCCGCCGCTCCGTGGTGGCAGTGGTGGGCCGCGGCATTGATGGTAATGGCCGCCGCCGTTGTCGTTTACCTCCCGACGCTCGACAACGGTTTCGTCACCTGGGATGACCCCGACTACATCACGAAGAACCGCTACATCTCCGATCCGGCGGGGCTGTCCAAAATCTGGGACCCGAAGCTGGAACACGAGCAGTACTACCCCCTGGTCTTCTCCAGTTATTGGCTGGAGTACCAGGTGTGGGAGTTCAATCCGCGCGGCTATCACCTGACCAATCTGGTCCTGCATGCACTCAACGCGGGCCTGCTCATCTGGGTGCTGCGGCTGCTGGGCGTGCGGCCGTGGGCGGCCTGGCTGGTCGCGGGGCTGTTCGCCGTGCATCCGATCAACGTGGCCTCGGTGGCCTGGGCCGCCGAACGCAAGAACGTGCTGTCCACGCTGTTCTATCTGCCGGCACTCGCTTGCTACCTACGGAATACCCGCCGGCGAAACTGGCTGATCTACGGCCTGAGCCTGCTGCTGTTCATCCTGGGGCTGCTGAGCAAGACGGCGGTGCTGACGCTGCCGGCGACGGCACTATTGTGCGACCGGCTGATACTCCGCCGCTGGTCGTGGCAGAGTCTGGCGCGGGTTCTCCCGCTGCTCGTCTTGGCGGTGTACGCCGCCAGGCACACGCAACTGGTCGAACAGGCAAACTCAACCTCGATGGTGCCGCTCGACGACTTGCTCAGACCACTGGCCGCCGCCGGGGCGATCTGGTTCTACGTCGGCAAGATGTTCGTACCCGTCAATTTCCCCGGCATCCACCCGCGCTGGGACATCCAGGCCTCGTGGCCGATCTTCGCGGCGGCCCTGGCAGCCTTGCCGCTCGCCGGCTTGATGGTCTGGAAGCTCCGTCGGCGGCTCTCCGGACACGCCCTGTGGGGCATGGGACATTTCCTGTTGTCCCTGGGACCGATGCTGGGGCTGATCCCGTTCAACTATACGCAGTATTCATTCGTTGCCGACCATTACGTCTACATCGCCGGCATCGGCGTTTTTCTGGGGGTCGCGGCGGGGGCGGACTTCGTACGCCGCCGATTCAAGATCCGTTTGTTAGGGACCGGCGTCGCAACCGCGTTGGCATGTGTGGTTCTCGCCGGGCTGGGTGCTGTCAGTTGGCGGCAAAACACGCAGGTCTGGAAGAACGCCAAGTCATTCTGGATCAACACCGTGACGCTGAATTCGGGCTGTTTCCCCGGCCAGTACAATCTGGCCAACCTGTATGCCCGGGAGGGCAACAAAGCCGCCGCCGCCGAGCACTATCGCCTGGCTGCGCTCGCCCGGCCCGACATGCACCTCCCGGTCGGAGCCCGGGCCCGGATGTTGTTCGGCCTGGGTGACCTTGAGGGCGCCGTCGAGACCTACCACGAGGCCCTCGCGAAAGTGCCGTTTCCTTCCAAGAAGTGGGTCGATTACCGCCACGAGCTGGCCGGGATTCTCATTCGCCTCGGGCGTCCCGCGGAGGCTGAGCGCTACTTGCGGGAAGCCGTGGACCGCAAGCCCTTCCTGTACAGAGTTCGGCTCGAGCTGGCCAGATTCCTACGCGACCGCGGGCGGCTGGACGAAGCCATCCACCACTACCAGCAAGCCTTGAATGCCAAGGATGCCCCCCAAAATCCTAACCCCACACGACGCGAGCTCGAAGCCCTCCAGCGGGCCCAACAACGCTGATCACCCGTCCCCGTATGTGTATAGTGTGTGAACAGCCCCGGAGGGGCGACAGATGTTAGCCAGGGGCGTAAGCCCCTGGAAGACATGTGCAACCTTCCATGACAGCCCTGGAAGGGCGATACAGAGACGCCGCCAAGATGAACGATTCTGTCGCCCCTCCGGGGCTTAACGTAGAAAGGGGACCTGCCTTCCCAGGGCTTACGCCCTGGGCTAACCTCTTTCGTCCCTCCGGGACTGCTTGCATGCTAAACACGCGCCGTTGAGACAACGTGGGCCACCCGTCCGTCAAGGTTTGGTTAATGCGGCATGAAAACGGGCCGCTCCGCCATCGGAGCGACCCGTGCCCTTTCCGTTGGCGCTTGGGCAACGGTTAGCGCCGCCGTCTCGCGAGGAGTAGGCCCCCCAAGGTCAAGAGGGATAGCGTGGCAGGTTCAGGAACGATGCGAACCCACTCGATTTCGGAGTGTTCGCGGCAGACGGTGAGGGCGACGGCATCGAAGGACGTGAGTGTGACGTCCTGGAGGAAGTTGGACAGCACAAGCTGTGCGTCGATACTTAGCGACCACCAACCCTCTGCATCTCGTGTCCACTTGAAGTCATGCCACTCGTGGTCGATGGGGTACTCGCCGAAGTACTCCTCCACCCCATCGTACCTGACGGAAAACATCGCGTAGTCGTTTTCCCCGTAGTCGTAACCTTGATTGTAATCGTCTCCGTTGAAAAGGGCCAACGTCGAGTGAGTTGGAGCCACCGAGCCCGACTTAGCCCGCATCTCGATGCTCAATTCGACAACGCCACTCAAGGGGAGTGGATGAACCAGGTATGCAGCTTCAGGTGAGCCGTATCCACTGCCAACGCCCTGCACGGCCCAGCCCTCTGGAGATGGCACCAGCACCGGAGTCAATGTGTCTCCAGGGTCGCCATAGGGATTGTAAACGGCCCATCCGTCCCAGTTGCCATCGTCGAAATCATCGTAGAACTCCGCCGCCAGCGATGAAGCGGACGTCGCCAGCCCCAACCCAACAACCAGTGTCCAAGCAATTGCATTCTTCTTTGCAGGATGTGTCATAGCTTTCTCCTCTCGACATTTGCGAAATACCCGAAGAACTCGCCCGGCCTCCGACAACCGAAGACGCGGGCCTTATTACCCGAACGGTCTGCGTACTGTTGACAGGCACCTCCTTTCCCGGGGACGTTCCACTCCTCCGGTGTGTTTGGCTCCCCGATCTGCCTCCGCAGCCGGCGTGACCACCGCGGCTGCGGGCTTTAACCCAATAGAAGAGGGCGCGAAACCGAAACGCGCCCTTGCTCTGAGGCACTGGCATGCCCGGACTCAAAGGCGGCCCGGCCCGCGCCCCTTGCGGGACGCGGCACCGGTCACGCGTCTTGAGTCCTGAGAACTGCCAGTTTTCAGAGCAAGATGGCGGCCGAAGCCACGATTGTCTTGACGCTACTTGTTGAGCGTCTGCGTCTCTATGTCAGTCGCGCACCTCCATAAACATCAAAGCGGGTGGAGCCCTGCGCTCCACAATCGATTATCCACATTGTAACGCGTTCAGACTGCTTGCGCGAAAGAAATAAGGTGATAAGTAACCTTAGGTCGGGCTATCTACCCGACATACTATCTCACTTTGCCTACGCTCTCGGCCGGTACGGAGCCCGGCCGCTACATTCGTCGGGTGGCCTACGTTCTCCGAACGTGGGGGCCGCCGGCTGCCGTTGGCGGACTCGTCGGGACAACAAGTTTATCGGCCGCGGAAAAAAGTCGCTGTTCTACTGCTCTTGGACGCGCAGGTTTTCGATCAATTAACTAGGACAACGTTACTGTCCGGTCGCGTCTACCGCGGGTGAGTAGAGCAATGAAGCCCGTCCTGTTCGTAGTCTGCTTCAGTCTCGGCGTGAGCCTGATGATCTTCAGCGGGTATTTGCCCAAGTCCGCAAGTGCTCGGGATGGAGCCCAGGAAGCTTCCTTCCACGCCCCTGAAGACGACGGTAAGTACAATCCCCCACAATATTACCGTCCCGCCCCGCCCCGTGACGTGTACATCGGCCCCAGCACTACGGAAACCGGTTTCGCCGTCATTGGAACTGCCGGCGCCGAAGACACGCGTCGTGAGGAAGATAGCCTCGACAAGAGCAACGTCGCTTCCGCGGACGAGGTGTTTGAAGAGTTGTATGACTCAACGGATGGCTTGCCGGCTGCTCAGGATGAGGTTGTTGAACAGTTCGCGATTGAACAGGGAGCGGCACCGCCGACCGAGCTTGAGGAAACGAGCGCGGATTCTGCGCCCAGCGCGGGGGAATCGGAAGCTGAGTCGGAATTGGAACCGGAAAGCCGGCCGTACCTGCTCGCCGACGCCGGCCCGGATCGCATCGTCTGGATCGGCTGGGACGAGTTGACCCTGAACGGTCGGGGAAGTCGCGGCGATCGGCTCTCTTACTCCTGGAAGCAGACCAGAGGCCCGGCGGCGCTGAAGATCAAACGCCCGAACAGAGCGAAGACCGTGGCCCGCGGCTTACCGCTCAGCGAGGAGATGGGCTGGTCAGCCGCGTTGTACGTGTTTGAATTGACCGTAACCGACGAGTCCGGGCGGCAGGACGTGGATACGGTCGAGTTTGTCATCCTGCCGGCTCCGGAATTGAAGATCACCCCCGCCGCGCGCCGCCGCTTCGAGCTGCGCGACGGTTACCTGTTGGGCCACTTCGAGGCCTGGGTCACGAACACGAAAACATACGAGTCCGCGTTCAGGATAAAATCGCCGACGGAACTGACCTTCACCAAGGTGACCGGCGGAGACTACGACTTGAGCGGGGGCAAGTCGGAGCGGGGCTACGAATACTACGTCGTGGTCTTCCACCAGCCCGAGGAAACCGCCTCGTGGGTCGAGTTCCTGGTGGATACGGACGAAAATATCCCCGGCATCATTCAACTCGGCGTAAGCTGGGAAAAGTAGCGGCCGGGCCCCGTACCGGCCGAAATGTAGCGGCCGGGCCCCGCGCCCGCCGAACTATAGACAGGAACAGATAAGGTGAGCACGCTGCTTTGGGTCATTGGATTCGTCTTGATGATGGCGAGCTTCAGCTTCCTCTTCGGCCGGTCTGAAGAGCCGAGCCGGCCGCGCATCAGCGTAGAGCAGCGCTGGCCCGATCCGGAGTCGGAAGGTTAGTAGATCGGAAAAGTAGCGGCCGGGCCCCGTACCGGCCGATAACAAGGTCTAGTTTCCAGTTTCTAGTCTCTAGTGCTCTGTCGCTACTCGATTGATGGATAAAGCCTCTTCAGCTTGATTCTTGCGTCTGTGGCGGTTGATGGGTGGCACGGCCGTGTCGGCC
>JAGMDK010000332.1 GCA_023128695.1 Phycisphaerae bacterium | reverse complement strand
CGCTGGCGATCCGTGAGAAGGCCCTTGGCCCCGAGCACCCGGCCGTGGCAACCAGCCTGAACAACCTGGCGTTGCTGTACAACACGCAAGGCGACTACGCCAAGGCCGAGCCGCTGTACAAGCGGTCGCTGGCGATCTGGGAGAAAGCCCTCGGCCCCGAGCACCCGGACGTGGCAACCAGCCTGAACAACCTGGCGGCGCTGTACTGCACGCAGGGCAAGTACGACCAAGCCGAGCCGCTGTACAAACGCTCGCTGTCGATCAAGGAGAAGGCCCTCGGTCACGATCATCCCAGCGTGGCAACCAGCCTGAACAACCTGGCGGGGTTGTACTACACGCAAGGAGACTACGCCAATGCCGAGCCGCTGTACAAACGCTCGCTGGCGATCAGTGAGAAAGCGCTTGGTCCGGATCACCCCAACGTGGCGACGTGCCTGAATAACCTGGCACTGCTGTACGATACGCAAGGCAACTACGCCGCGGCGGAGCCGCTGCACAAGCGGGCACTGGCGATCCGTGAGAAAGCCCTCGGCCCCGAGCACCTGGACGTGGCAAGCAGCCTGAATAACCTGGCGGCGCTGTACCACACGCAGGGCAAGTACGATCAAGCCGAGCCGCTGTACAGACGCTCGCTGGCGATCTATGAGAAAGCCCTTGGCCCCGAGAACCCGGACGTGGCGACGTGCCTGTGCAATCTGGCCAGGCTGTACTCCGACCAAGGCAAGTACGACCAAGCCGAGCCGATGTTCAAACGCTCGCTGGCGATCCGTGAGAAAGCCCATGGCCCCGAGCACCCGGACGTGGCAACCAGCCTGAACAATCTGGCGGGGCTGTACGACACGCAGGGCAAGTACGATCAAGCCGAGCCGCTGTACAAACGCTCGCTGGCGATCCGTGAGAAAGCCCTTGGCCCCGAGCACCCGAACGTGGCGACCAGCCTGAACGACTTGGCGGCGCTGTACGGCACGCATGGCAAGTACGATCAAGCCGAGCCGCTGTTCAAACGGGCGCTGGCGATCCGTGAGAAAGCCCTTGGCCCCGAGCACCCTGACGTGGCAACCAGCCTGAACGACCTGGCGGCGCTGTACGACACGCAGGGCAAGTACGATCAAGCCGAGCCGCTGTACAAACGCTCGCTGGCGATCTATGAGAAAGCCCTCGGCCCCGAGCACCCGAACGTGGCGACCAGCCTTGAAAACTACGCTGCTCTTCTGAAGGCGACGGGGAGGGAGGACGAGGCCCAAGCATTGCTGGAGCGGGCAGCCACAATCCGAAAGAAGAGCAAGAAACAGTAGACCGCGGCTCTTGATGTCGCAAACGCTCATTCGTCGCCCCCGTAATCGTCACCCGCCGCCGGCGTGCGGTTCCACAGCGCTGCAAGCTTGCCCACCGTCGCGGCCCGCTCGCTCTCGGTTGGCGCCGGGTCGGTCGGCGTGAACCGCTGCAAGCTCCGGTTGAATTCCAGTGTGATATCGACCGGCTCGCCGAGCTTGCCCGTGTCAGCGTTGTCAGAAGCGGTTTCAGTCGGCCCGCTGGTGCCCCCGTCGTGCGCGTCGTTGTAAGTGCTTTCCCCGGCGCCATTTATACCCGCAGCCGGTTCGTTCACACGGATGAGGTCACTGGTTCGAGTCCAGTAACGCCCATTCAGCGGCAATTCGGGCAGCTTCATCGCAAACGGGAAGTCCGTCGGAGCGGCTGCATCATGCCGCGGCTTGCGACCCCTCGGGTTTGTCGGTTTCTTCGCCATCGAATCACCTCGGGCAGATCGTTACGAATACCGTCACCTTGCCGCGCTTGTCCACCCACCCCTGGCGCTACCACCAGGCCGGATCACGCTTCATAACTGTTCAACTTGGGCTGGAACTCTACCCGCCGCTGAGCGAGGGATTGTCCTTCACCGCCTTCATGACGTTGAGCACCGCCGGGCCGCCCAGCACTACTCCCATGGCCGGGAAGATGAACAGGACCAGCGGGATCATCAACTTGACGGCGGTTTTCTGGGCCCGCTCCTCGGCCGCCTGGCGGCGTTTGGTCCGCAGTGTTTCGGCCTGATTGCGCAAGGCCTTGGCGATGCTCGTGCCAAAATGCTCGGCCTGCGTGATGACCGAGACCAGGCTGCGTAGCTCCTTCACGCCGCTACGGCGGGCCATGTTGTTGAGCGCCTCGCTCCGCGGCAGGCCCATCTGGGTTTCCATGGTCGCGATGCGCAGCTCCTCGGAGAGCTCGGGGTGGACCGGGGCCATCTCGTCGCCGACTCGTTTCAGGGCCGCGTCCAGGGCCAGCCCGGACTCGACCGAGACCACCAGCAGGTCCAGCGTATCCGGGAGCCCGTACTGAACCTTCTGCTGGCGGGCGCTGGTCGCCATGGACAGCCACAGATTCGGGAGCATCATGCCGACGCCGGTGCAGAATGCGACCAAGCCGAGCATCATCGGCAGTTCGAGGTTGGCGGCGAAGCCCCCGGCCAGGGACAGGGCCAGGCCGAGCACCGCGGTAAGCGACTTGCTAGCCATGAACAGCGTCTGAGCCTGGGCCTGCCGATAACCGGCGCAGGCGAGCTTGACCCGCAGGTTGGTTTGCTCCTCGTCGCTGCTCGGCATGACCAGCTTAGAGAGCACCGGGGTGGCTTTCTTGACCAGATCACGACTTGCCGACGCTCGCGCCTTGCGCTGGATCTCGGCCTCTTCGTCGGTGCCGCGCCGCCCGGACAGGCGTCGCTTGACGACGTCTTGCTCGCCCGTCTTACGCGGCCAGAGGCTGAAGATGATCAGCCCCACGGCGAGCACACCCAGCACACCAAGCGTCAGCATGTTCGGATCCATATCGACGGTCCTTTTTCCTACGTCCGGGACGGAGCCCGGACGCTACATCACACTTTGATATTCACAATCTTCTTGATCATCACCCAGCCCAGGAGTTGCATCACGATCGCGGTCGTGAGCATCATTTTCCCGAGCGGGTCGGTAAACAGCAGCTTCACGTACTCGATGTTGACCTTGCACATGGCGAGCATGACGATGACCGGCAGGGCCAGGAGCACGTAGCCGGACAGGCGGCCTTCGGCGGTCAGGGCCTGGACCGAGCCGAAGAGCTTGATCCGCTCGCTGATCACGTTGCCGATCTTGTCCAGCACCTCGGCCAGGTCGCCGCCGACCTGGCGCTGAATCAGGACGGCGGTGACGAAGAAGCGCACGTCGAGCAGGTCCACGCGCTCAGCCAGGTTCCGCAAGGCGTCCTCGATCTTCACGCCGAGGTTCTGCTCGTGAAAGACCCGCCCGAATTCCGTCCCCGCCGGATCGGGCAATTCCTTGGCCACCAATTGCATACCGCTGGCCAGCGAGTGCCCGGCCCGCAAGGCCTGACTGAGCAACTCAAAAACGTCCGGCAACTGGTTGACGAACTTTCTGAGCCGCTTCTTGCGGCGTCTGAAGAGGTAGAGAATCGGGAGGATGAAGACCGCGGCCGCGCTCCCCAGGGCAGCCAGCAACGGGACTTGCACCACCAGCAGGATCGCCAGGAGTCCGCTGGCGAGCGCGGTCAGATTGACCAGGGTCTGGGCGGCGGACCAGTTCACGTTCGCCTGGTCCAGGGCGCGTTGCAGATTGGCAGTAAAACGTAACTTGCTGAACGCCTTCGCAAGCATTCCCGTGACTTCGACCGTGTGCTTGCGGAAGTCCTCGAAGTTGAAGGCTTCTTCGTGCTTGCGGCCGCGGGAGGTGCCGCCCTTCAGGCGGCTGATGACTTTCTTGCGGGCGCTGCGGCGAAGATCGAAGGCCGCATTGTACACTCCATAGGCCAACAGGATCGACCCGACCAGCGGCAGGGCGATGAGCATCACGCTCTTAGCCATTCCGGGGACTTCAAGGGCGAGGATGTTAGGTATCATCGCAGCACGTCTTATTCATCGTCGATAACCAGGTCGCGGGCGACAAACCATTCGTGGTCGATGATCGCACCGGAGGCCTGGAGTCGCTCCAGGAATCCCGGCCGCACGCCGGTGGAAACGATCCGGCCGAAGGCTTTGCCATCGGTGCTGACGCCGTCCTGCTCGAACTTGAAGATGTCCTGCATGGTGACGACGTCGCCCTCCATGCCCTGGACCTCGGTGATGGTGGTGATCTTGCGGGGGCCGCCGGTCAGGCGCGCGGCCTGGACGATGAGGTCAATCGCGGAAGAAAACTGTTGGCGGATGGCCCGGGTGGGCAGCTCGAAGCCGGCCATCATGACCATGGTTTCGACGCGCTGGACGGCGTCGCGGGTGCTGTTGGCGTGGATGGTGGTCATGGAGCCTTCGTGCCCGGTATTCATGGCCTGCAACATGTCCAGCGTTTCCCCGCCGCGGCACTCGCCCACGACGATGCGGTCGGGGCGCATGCGGAGGGAGTTGATCAGCAGATCGCGGATCGTGATGCGGCCCTTGCCCTCGATGTTCGGGGGGCGGGTTTCGAGCCGCACGACGTGCGGCTGGCGGAGCTGGAGCTCGGCGGCGTCCTCGATGGTCACGATCCGCTCGTCGTTGGGGATGAAGCTCGACAGGTTGTTGAGCAGTGTCGTCTTACCCGACCCGGTTCCGCCCAGGATCATGATGTTCATCCCGGCCATCACGCAGGCCTTGAGGAACTCCACTATCTCCGGGGCGCACGACTTGAAGCGAACGTAGTCGTCCCAGGTGATCGGGTCGGCCCCGAAGCGGCGGATCGACATGGACGGGCCGTCGATCGCCAGCGGGGGGATGATCGCGTTGACGCGGCTGCCGTCCTTCAGACGGGCGTCAACCATGGGAGACACTTCGTCGCACCGCCGGCCGAGGGGCGAGACGATCTTGTCGATCACGTGCAGCAGGTGGGCATCGTCCTTGAACTTCACGTCCGAAATCGACAGCTTCCCGCACCGCTCGATGTACACCTGTCTCGGCCCGTTGATCAGGATGTCGGAGATCAGCGGATCGGCGAGCAGTGTTTCGAGCGGCCCGAGGCCGAAGGTCTCGTCGAGAATCTCACGGGCCAAACGTTGCCGCTCGCTGAAGTTCAGCAGCGTGTTCGACTCCTCGCACAAGGCGACGACGATTTCGCGGACCTGTTCCCGGATCTCGTCGGTCACGTTCTGCGAGAGCTTGGTCATGTCGAGCTGCTCGACCAGCTTGCGGTGAATTTCCGTCTTGAGATTCTGAAACTTGTCCGCCCGCTCATCGGCGCGGTTGTGGGAGGGCGAAGCTCCTGCTGAGCCGTGGTTGTGGGAGGGCGAAGCTCCTGCTGAGCCGGGCGGCGGCGTCTTCGGCGGCGTGGGCGACTTGCTCGCCGCTGGCTCCCCCGCACTCGGGCGCGTCGCGTCCTCCTTTGGAGTCGGCGGGGCTGCCGTCTCCGTGGCGGTCGTTTTACGCGTGAACAAGCCCATCACTGACTCCTGCGTCCGGGACGGAGCCCGGACGCTACCATATGGACGGAGCCCGGACGCTACTACGTCCGATGGGTGGCACGGCCGTGTCGGCCGTGACGATGGGTGGCACGGCCGTGTCGGCCGTGAATACCTGCGACTTGTACACGGCTGACACAGCCGTGCCACCCATCTAAGAAGCACTGCTCAAGAGCAGTGGCACACATTGCCGCGGATTGCTAGCTGGTTAAAAAAGGCAGCAATCTTTTCTTTCGCGGCTGGCCGCCTGTGGAATCGTTCGCCTCCGACTTCTGCTTTTCGCCCCGCGCGATGTCCGCCGCCATGAGCTGAAAGGCGGCCCGCAGTTTCGACTTGGGAGCATGCTCCCAGAGGGGGGTCCCGACATTGATGGCAGTGCTGGCGGTCTTCCAGTCGTCCGGCAGTATCCAGGCCAGCTTGTGTCCCAGGGTGGTCTCCACGTCGCTCGGCTCGAGGTAGCCGGACTCGCGGCCGTAGCGGTTGCAGACCAGCCGCACCTGGTCCAGGTTATAGCCCGCGCGGCCCAGTTCCTGTAGCAGACGATCCGTGTTGCGCACGGGCGGCACGAGGAGTTGGAGTACCACCAGATACATGTCGGTCATCGAAAAAACGGCTTGGGCGGAGTGGTCCATCCGCACGGGGCCGTCCAGGACGACGAAATCGTAGTTCTCCAACAAGGCGGCCAGCACGCCGGCACACTGGGCCGCGCTGATCCGCTGAGCCTGCTCGATGTCGTGCGGGATGGCCAGCACGTGAACCCCCGACGAATGCTTGACCATCACCCGCTCGATCATTTGGGCTTCGATGTGCTCGGGGGTGTCGCACAACTCGGCGATGGTGTACGTCGCCTGGGCGTCCAGGAACATCGCCACTTGCCCGAAGCGGAAATCAAGATCCACCACGGCGACTTTCGGCCGGCCGGTTCCGTTCGCCCAGCCGTTAAGCTGGGCTAGTTCCACCGCCAGGTTGGTCGCGATCAGGGTCGCCCCCGCGCCGCCACAGCCCGCCACCACCGGGATCAACCGTCCCACCCGCTGGGGAGTCGCGGGGGCCTCGCGGCCGACCCGTCGCAGAATCTCGGTCAACTGTTCAGGAGGGAACGGCTTCCAGAGAAACTCGCGCATCCCGGCTCGCATGGCTCTCATGACGAGCTTGGCGTCATGATCCTCGGTCATCGCGATAGCGACCAACTGTTCCTTCCGCTCGGCAATGAGCGGCGCGACGAGCTCCATCATCCCCGCCGCGTTCGGGTCCAGGTGGAGCAGCAACACCTCGGCCGGAAACTGGGCCAGGGTCTGGGCCAATAAGGCCGGCTCGTCGATCTCGGCCACGATCTTGACACCATCAACACTGAGGAGCAGGGCGCGCAGCTCGGGCCCGGCTTCTTCGTCGGCGTTCACGACGATGACACGCACGGGCCTGCTCACGACTGTCGGTCTCCCTGCCACAAGCTTTCAGCTATCAGCTATCAGCTTTCAGCTTTCAGCTTTCAGCTTTCAGCGGTCAGCCATTCGCG
>JAGMDK010000331.1 GCA_023128695.1 Phycisphaerae bacterium | reverse complement strand
ATTGCTGACCGCTGAATGCTTACTTTTCGTTTAATCGATCAATGACACGGGGCGCTTACCGCCCAGGGTCGCGAAAATCTCCTGGAGTTCCGCGGAGTACGTCGCCGGGTCGCCGGAGGCGTAGAACTCCTGCCCGCCGCCCGTCGCCGCGATTTCCCCCATCAGGTCGCGGTCCACGTAGTACCCGACGCTGATGGTATAGATGCGGTAACCCTGGCTGGCGGCATACTCGGCCTGGTCGCGGGCATACTGGCAGGCGGCGTAGGCCCCGTCCCCGACGGAGTTGCCGTTGGCGTCGATGTTGGCCTTGCCGTCCGACATCAACATGATGATCTTGTACGCGCTCGGCCGGGCCAGGGAGCCCTCGCGCTCGAAGATGTCGATCGCCTCGGCCAGTCCGCCGCCGATGTTCGTGCAACGGTTGTAGTGCCCGGACTGCATCTGGTACAAGCGGTCGGGGACATCCTGGAGGATATCCGTGAGGTCCACCTCGCGGTTCGACGTAGTCCCGAAGATCGCCAGCGCGGCATGGTCCAGGCTGTCGAGGTCGATGATCTCGTCGATCATGACCTGGACGGCGTCCTTGACGGCCCGCAACGGCTCCTGGGGGGTCGACCAGAGGTTGTTGGTCTCGTTCATCTGCGGTTCACTTTGCAGCAGGAAATCAGTGAACGTCTTGAGACCGTAGCGATAGCGGAACTCATGCCGACTGCTGGACCTCATCCAGTTGACGTAGCCGGAGCTCCAATACCAATCCACGCGGTACGACGGCTTGGGGATCCACGTCAACTCACCGGACTCGACGCGGTTATCGCCGTCCCCGCCCGAGCCGTGACCGCCCGGCCGTCCGCTGTTCCAGGTTGCCAGTCCGATGCAAACGCTGACGCGATAACGCCAGTGGCTGCTGCTGCTGTCATGGCTGCTGCCCATCAGAATGGCGATTTCGTCGTCGCTATAGCCCACCGACTGGAGGTTGGCCGTGACCTTCGGGTCGGTGCACTGACGATAACGGCGGATATAGTACAGACCGGGGTCGCTGGCCGGGTTGTAGGAATCCGGCTCCAGCGGGTCGCCCCATTCCGTCATGTGGCCGTAGGTCGGGCCGGTATCCGTGGCGTACTCGGTCTGGTCTTCCGGACCGGGGATGTACGGGCGCGCGGGTTCGGGGCCGTCCAGGGCACACCAGATGTCCCGCAGGTTGCTGTAGCCCCCGTCGCCGCGGTCCCAGAAGCGAGTCTGACTGTCCCAGTTCATCGAGTTCGACAGGTCGATCACGAGCGCGATGTCCCGCGGGACCAGCACCGCCGTGGACTGGGCGTGCAGCTCCGTGTTGGTCAGCCCGAACACCTGGGCGAACGTAAGCGGTATGGACACCGCCGGCGGATCATCAGGGCTCTCGGATTCCAAGTGACAGAGGTTGACGCGGAAGGCGTCCCACCTTTCGTCGGCCGGCTCGAATAGGAACCTGCCGGTCTCGGGATCAGGTATTGCATGACCATATTCCACGTCCTCGGGATAGACCGCGGGGGTCATGCCCAATACTTTGTTCAGCCCGGCGTACAGGTCGGCGGCCGCGAGAGCGGCGACCTGTACATCCTCGCTTCCCGCCAATTCGGCGGCACCGGCCAGGGCGGCCGCGTCGGCCGAGATCTGGAGTTCGGTCTGGGCCGTGTAGAGTGCCCCGACATCAATCGCCAGGGCCCCCATCCCGAGCACGACCGTGGACGACACGGCCACCTGGACAATGACGGCTGCTCGCCGCCGATATCTTCGACTGCTTATCACCATGCCTTGCATCTTTCACACCTCCGGAGTACTCCAAACACAACTTTGCAAACTTGCCTCGAACGAAAACGTGGGAACGTGCCACGTTCCCACGTTCTCCCGTTCCCACGTTCCCACGTTCTCACATTCCCACGTTCCCACATCTTCAGGTGCCCTCGTTCCCGCCGGCCGGGCCGATCGGCCCGCGCAGGCGTACTGCCGCCGATGGTTCGGATACGGCTTCACCGGCTGGAAGCCGGTGCCACACAGGAATGTTGCGGCCGGGCTCCGTACCGGCCGTCCCACCGGCTGGAAGCCGGTGCCACACAGGTTCCTTGGGATCCTCGGCAGTCTGCTCCGTGGGATATCCCTCTCCTTCGATCTTTCCCAATGCGAATAATTCCCAATCGTTGGGTGCAATGTGGTCGGCTCCCGGTATATACGCTAGCTGGTCCGGGTTCAGCGGAGCGATCAGTTCCGGGGTCACGAGGACCACCAATTCGCTTTCATCCGATTGATAGTCCACCGAACTGAACAGGGCCCCCAGCACCGGCAGGTCCCCCAGAGCCGGAATCTTGCTGCTGATCGCGCGCGTTCGCTCGCTCAGCAACCCGCCGATCGCGAACGTCTGACCGGGGCCCAGTTCCACCACCGTTTCTACTCGCCTGGTGGCCAGGCCGGGAATCACCCACCCGGAGATCGACACCGAATTGGTGTAATCCGGCTCGCTGACTTCCGGCGCGACTCTCAGCCGGATGACGTCCTGGGCCAGGACCGTGGGGGTAAATTTGAGTCGTACGCCGAATTCGCGGAACTGGATCGTCACCGAGTCGCGTTGCGGCACGGGTACCGGGAACTCACCGCCGGCGAGGAAACTGGCTTCCTCGCCGCTGATGGTTACCAGGTTGGGCTCGGCCAGCACTTTCAACAGGCCGTTCTCTCGCAGCGCTTGGATGAAGACCTGCATTTGCATGCGCGGGAAGCCGAAGCTCAGCGTCGGGGCCGAGCGTAACGGCAAGCCTTCGCTCGCATCGGTCGCGAAGGGGATCACCCCGCTGATCCCGGTTTCCTTCGCCGCCCCGATATTCACCGGGTTGATTCCGTTGAGCTGCTGGACGGCGAAGACATCGGGGAAATTGTCGCCGGCCATCCAGCCGTTGAAGCCCAACTGGCGCGTGGCGGTGCGATTTATCTCCGCCACCGTGCAGCGCAGCAGGACCTGTTGCACGCCCGCGACGCGCATCTGGTTGAGCACTTGCTTGGAATAGATGCCGGCAATCTGCGTGATGTGCTCGGCGGATTCAATGTCCGGCACTGTGCCGGTCAGGACGACCGTGTCGAGCATTCCCGACGCCTTGACCCGGGCCCTCGGCACCGCCTGCTCGATGCCGGCTTGCAGCCGGGCCAGGTCGAGGTCGACCGCGATGGTGAACATCCGCTGCTGTCCCCCCTCTACGACAACAATGAGTTGCGTCGTGCCGTAGGACTTGCCGTCCACCAGAATCTGGCGCGGCGACGTTGCGGCGACGTCCGCGATGGCCGAGTTGGCCACGCGCACTTCGTGGATCGGGACGTTGAAGTCGACCAGCACGCCCTGATTCAGGGGGACCGAGATTATTTCCGCCCTCGTTTCGGCTTCCGTGACCGTGAACTGAAGGTCGAGCGGCTCGTCGGGGCTCGCTCCGGCGGGGCCCTGGGCCAGCACGCCGGGCGCAAGCCATGAGACCGTCAACAGGCTGAGTGCTCCCAGTACTGTGTAGCGTCCGGGCCCCGTACCGGACGTCGTGCTGGGAGATAAACGGCGAATTTCGGCGATGTTAAGCTGTGGGGTCATTCCTGGGGTTCCTCCATGGGTTCCGGTTCCGCATCCTGCTTGTCTTCGTCACTAGCTGCTAAAGCCGCGGCGGTGGTGCTGGGAGGGCGAAGCTCCTGCTGAGCCGCGGGGCCGACCTTGCCACTCTGGGCGGGGTTTTCCGCGTCATCATCCACCAACTCACGCGAATCGCGGTCTTTGAAACGCACGATCTCCCGCTCCTGCCCGCGGTAGATGGCGATCTCCCAAGGCGGAGAGGCGAGTACGGGCGGGCCCGCGGCGAGTTGCAGCGGCGTGGGCGCGGGCTTCACTTCGGGCTGCGTGAACATGCCCCGCAGCCGGCCGAGAAAGGAACCCGCGGCCTTGGCATCTTCGCTTTCGCCCTCTTTCGTTTCTTTCTCAGGCACTTCGCCCGTCAGTTCCCGGTCACTGATGGCCCGCCGGGAGGCCACCTTGCCCCCGTCTTCATCATTCCTCATGCTGAGCTTGATTTTGCCCTTCTGCTCGGCCAGCAGGAGCTTGGGCACGTCGTCGGGGTGGACGAAGAGCGTGACCGCGCGTACCGTCCGTTTGGTCGTCTTCTCTTCCAGGTCGCCGCTCCGGACCGGGCTGACCCGCGGGCCAACCGCCGCGACCTCCACGTTTTCCACGATGATCCGCGCCAGCGTTTCCTGCCGGTTATCACGCCGGACGGTAAAGGAGCCGACCACGTCCACGAAGCAGCCGGGCTCGAGGTGGAAGTCCACCCCCGAGCCGGCATCGATCTTGACCGCAACGGCGCGGAAGCCGGGCTTGACATGAATCCCGGCCCGCGCGCCGGGGGCCAGGAGCATTTTTTCGAGAATCGGGAGTCCGGCCGGGGCGTCCAGGCGGGGCACGCGTCCGAGCAGTTGTTCCTGGTCGGTAATGGCCCCTTCCGGGACGAGCTTGGTGGGGAAGGGTACCGCCGCGATCATCTCTGCCGTGATTTCGGTCCCGCGCGGGATATCGGCCTGCGCGGACCAGACCTGCACGTCCTCGGCGGGTTTCTGCGAACCGCGGGCACTTTTGAGTGTGCTGAAGCCCATCCAGAGCGCGAACCCGCCGATCCCCAGACCGGCGGCCAGTGGTATGAGTGCTTTCCCGTTCATGGCCATCCTACTGTATTCCACCGGCAAGATGCCGGTGCCACAGATCATCACCGGCAAGATGCCGGTGCCACAGATCACCACCGGCAAGATGCCGGTGCCACAGATCAGTCCAGGCCTTCCTTTCTCATCGAGCAGGTGGATTCCAGGTTGAAACCCACATCGCCGAAGTAACCGCCGAGGAGAGAGACGTCTTCGTACGGAACCGAGATGTGGACGATCTCGGTCGGGCTTTCGGGCGTGGCGCGGGTCAACTCGACGGCACTGGTCGTGACGCCGACCGGAATGAGAACCGCCTCAACCCGGTCCCGAATTTCCTGTTCCGTGGAACCCGGCATCGCGCCCAGCCGGGCGCCTTCACGGGCCGCGGTCGCGAGTGACGATCGCACGGTGAAGGCGTAACCAAACTCGATAATTCCAAACAGCATCGTCAGCAGCAGGGGCGTCACGACCGCCATCTCCACCACTGCACTCGCCGGCTTGCGCTGCTTTCCCAGCCTTTTTCTCATCACAACCAACCTCCGAGGTAGTACGTCAACAGAACTCCGATCGTGCCCGCGGTCAGGGGAACGCCGTACGGCAGCAGTTGGCTGGACTGACCGAAGGATTTGGTCCCGCCGAACTCGCCGAAAGCGGTTTCGACTCGCTTCATCTTGGTGATGATCGTCTGCATGTTGGTGTAGGCCTGGACCGCACGCCCGGTAGTGAAGATCATCCCTACTGCGATGACGCCGCCGATGACGGCCCCCACGACAAAGCTCAACAACGTGAGCCAGGGTCCGAGCCAGCAGCCGATGGCGGCCATCAGCTTGACGTCCCCGGCCCCCATGCCGTGCACGAGCCAAGGTACGATAAGAACACCGAAACCGACCGCTAGACCGAGCAAGCCCCAGCCGACGCCTCCGCCGCCGCTCTGATACCATCCGAAGCAGACCCCCTGTGCGAGCAGTCCGGCCGTGGCGATCGCCGCGTTGAGCCAATTGGGGACGCGGCGTTGGGCGTAGTCGATCCAGGAGGCATAGAGGATCCCGGGAACGAGCACGGCCAGAGTGATTTCCCAGTAGTAGTCGCTAACCATCATGAGCGTTCCAGCCTCGTCGCGTCCCTCTCGGAAGCATTCCCGGGCCCGGTAACGCCGGAGCCCCCTTCTTACATCGGATGTTCCGACGACCCAGGCCAGAAAGAGAGGCGGCGGTCACCGCGGGTTGCAGTGCCGCCGCCAGATAGCCTTCATTCGAGACGACCGCGCCGCCGCCTGCTGGGTTATTCGCCGCCCAGCGAGGTGGTCACTTCACCAAACATCGTGTTGACCCGCTGGCCAAGCAGAGTAATGGCGCCGATGGCCACGACAATAATCAGGGCCAGCATGACCGCATACTCGGTTGCGGTGGGACCGTCCTCGTCGACGAGGAAAGCTTTCATCCGAGAAACCAACGCCTTCATGACTCTTCCTTTCTGCAAACCTTTGGCAGCTCGAGGCTGCTGACTTTCGCCGCCGCTTACCTGCGACTTAATCCACACACTTCGTCCACTCCAGACAGCACAGGCAGGAACACCCTGCCTTAGGCCCTCTAAAAGCCTCGTGTGGCTGGCCCCCGTGACCCGCGTTCAGCAGGTCGCACGCGCCGTCGTGTCGCACTCTCTTATGCGTGTCAACCTAAGCGTCCAAAACATGACGCCGAGATGCAAACAAACTTGAGAAAATTTGTGAGGAAAAATCAAAAGGCGGCCAAAATCGTTATTCCGACGAGTCCGCCGCAGGTGGACGACAGCCCTGGAAGGGAGGGCGAAGCTCCCGC